>NZ_BDUF01000112.1:481-18971 GCF_002335525.1 Effusibacillus lacus | reverse complement strand
GAGCGGATGGCAAGTCAGAACTGGATGAATGAACTATGGAAAGAGTTGACAACCCCTCCGAGCTTTATGAACCGGGGCAGCGATCGGCCGGTTGCTCCCAAACCGCCCCAACAAACGCAGGCAAAAACGAAGGATTGGAAAGAGGATTTGGAGGAAACGGAAGAACCAGAACCATCGGTCAAAGACATAAACCTGATCCTGCGGGCAAACGGATTCCCCCCCAGAGTGGGGAACCAATACCCGTTTGTCGTGCAGGGGGCGGTGCCCTACGGTTCTGTTATGCGTCTTGACACATCAGTCGGTCCCGTGGCCCTCAAGCGCTCTCACGCAAGCCCGCAAAGGCTTCAATTCATGGGAAGAGCCCTGCAACATTTGGAAAAAAAAGGGTTTCTTCGCCATGCCCGTATTGTTCCCAATGTGGAAGGCGACCTGTTTACACCTTATCGCGACCATTTTTTCTATGTAACTCGTTGGGTGAAAGGGCAATCAACCGACCTGTCTTCGATGGTTCATGTAAGTGATGCCGCTTCGGCCATTGCCGAAATGCACCATTTATCCCGGGGGTTTCAAACATCAGGCTACAAACCGCACGGCGCATTTGATCTGGAGAAAGTCCTGAAGTCCCGTGTGAAAGAACTGGACTCCTTCCTGGTGAAAGCTCAGGGAAAACGGAGACCGGATGCCGTTGACCGGTTTGTGGTGAAGCAGCTTCCAACATATAAGAGACAAGCGCAACAAGCTTTGAAATTGCTGGCCGACCCCAAATGCCGCGAATTCCTGCAAGCTGACAGCGCCAATCCGGGCCTCTGCCATCTGGATATAACTCCCCAAAACCTGATCTACGCAGCCCGTGGCGGAATTCATTTGATCGACTTTGAAATGATATCCTATGGTCCACGGATGTTGGACATCGGGCATTTTGTCCGTCGTACCCTGCAGGCTAACAATTGGTCCCGGGAGCCGGCCATTCTTACGTTGGTGCAGGTCAACCGCGTGGAACCGCTGCGGTTTGCGGAATACCGCATTCTGCAGACGCTGCTCACTTTCCCGCACTCTGCATGGAGAAGCATCCGAAATCACTATAGAAACCCGACGCCATACACTCTTGCCAGGCTGGAGCAACTGCAGGAACAGGAAACGGATCGGCAGGCATTTCTTGATGATTTTGCGGCACAGGTGGAGAGATACAAGGGGAAGTGAACGTTGAGCGGGTCCGCAGACCCGCTATTTCGTGTTGGTCGGGAAGGATTGAGGAACGGCACCTTCCAAACGCAAGAGAACAGATTTAATGTCCGTTCGGGTCCCGGCATAGCCGACAAGGTTCCCGCTGGCACCAATTACCCTGTGACAAGGGATCAGAATGGGCAGCGGATTGGCCCGGTTGGCCTGCCCCACCGCACGAGGGGCTTTCGGTTTGCCGACAGCCGACGCAATCTCTTTATAGCTCCGGACTTCGCCGTAAGGAATGGATTGCAGCTGTTGCCATACCCGTTTCCGAAACTCGGTTCCTTCCACTGCCAAAGGAAGGTCGAACTGGCGGCGATCCCCGTTAAAATACTCCTGCAATTGCCGGATTGCTTCCTTGCAGAGTTCCGAATCCTGCGGGATGCTGCCCAGTTCTTCTTTGTATTCCTCCCATTCTTCTTCCGTCACGGCTACTTTCCGGACGCCTCGTTCATCCACCACCACATGGATCGGCCCAATGGGGGACAGAAGTACGTCAAAGCCAATTGTTCCATGAATTGCATGCTTCACAAGATATTCCCTCCCGATACATGGTCTCCATTAACCCAACGCATCTCATGCCGCACCTGTCTGTCTGTCTCACTCGAGAGCGCTTTTTCCACCGAGCGGCGTGCCTCTTCCCCGCCGATTTTTCCCAAAGCCCATGCGGCAGTTCCCCGGATCTCGGGCCGTTCATCCTTGAGTAATTCGATTAAAATGGGAGTCGCCCGTTTGTCTTTGATGTTCCCCAGAGCAATGATGGCATTGCGTTTCATGACAGTCAGCCCCCTCCAGGCGGCGGCTGTCTTGCCGAAGATTCGTTTGAATTCCCGGTTGCTCATCTTCAGCAGTTCCAGCAGATCCGGATAGGATAGATCCTGATCCGGCAGAAACCCTTCGTGTGTCCCCGCTTCCACTCCCTTGTTTGAGGGACAGACGATCTGGCAGGTATCGCATCCCCAGATGCGGGTTCCGAACCTGGTCCGGAATTCTTCCGGGACAAATCCTTTCATTTGGGTAATATAGGACAAGCATTTGCTGGAGTCGGTCGTGTAGGGATCCACCAGTGCCCCTGTCGGACAGGCGCGAATACAGAGGTCACAGTCCCCGCACAAAGAGGTTGGTGCGGGAGGACTGGGTTCAATGGCCACATCCGTTACAAGTTGCCCCAGAAAGACCCAGGAACCGTGTTTTTCAGTAATAATCGAGCAGTGCTTGCCAAACCAGCCGAGTCCTGCCCGGTTTGCCACTGACCGGTCCACCATCGGGCCGGTGTCAACGGAGGTATTGTATGCGATTGGGCGTCCAATCCGCTGTCCAATCTCGGCAGCAAGTGCGTTCAGTTTGTCCCGCAGCACATGATGGTAATCGAGACCCCAAGCATACTTGGACAGAGCGCCTCGAATTCCCTTGGGCCGTTTCAATTCGGCATGCTGCTCCGTATGGTAAGCCATGGCGATGGCCACGATTGACCTGGCTCCGGGCACCAACGCTTCCGGATCGATGCGTTCCTCAATCACCGGGTGCTCAAAGCCGGATTCATATCCTTTCTCTCGGTACATCTTAAGCGTTTCCACCACGTCATGGAATGGTTCCGCCGTTGTGGTTCCGATCATGTCGATTCCCAGTTTCTCCCGGATCTCTTCCATGTCCTGGCGGGTGAGTTCCCACTGAGCAGTCTGAATGGTTGTCGCTGGCATCCTCCCCCTCCTTTTTCAACACACACGCCTATTATACATCAGTTTCACAGCAACTTTTGATACACCCAGTGTCCCACAAACGTGACGATTCCGCCAAGCAGGTTGGCCCACCCGATGATTCGGGCCGCTTTTTGTTCTTTATGCATTTTCCTCAACCCGTACCCTTTTGCGTCAAACCGCAGGATTAAGAAACCTGTAACAATAAACAAAACTACGACGTAATTGATGTACCCAACTGGATTGCCTGTGAAACCGCCGTAAGTCATCTGCCGTTCCTCCTGTTATTTCGCTTTCATGCCAATTCTGCGAATGTTGATTTTTACATAAACATCGACAGGAATCTCCTTATATGCCTCTTGCCACTTGCTTTTTGTCTGAATCTGCTCATTCCAATACCGGGGCTGTTTCGCCCGGACATATTCCCCGAAACCGAAGATGTCGGCACGTTGCTCCTGTGTCTTTTGAATCAGATCTTCAAATCCCCTTTTTGCCCGTTTTGCGATTTCCTCCTGAATCTTTACAATCATTTCGGGGTTATCGACTGCAAAACGCTCATTGGATTTTTCCAGCAAATTTCCTTCCAGATGAACCTTCACAATGAAGTGTGGACGCCCGTTCTTCATATCGACGTATATTTTCGAAACACGATGGGTGGATTGAAACATGACAGTGCCTGGCAGACCGGGTACTGGTGCAACCACCGCATATCCCCCCGGATCGATACCCTTGACAGCCATATAAAAGCCAACCTCCAGAGGTTTCGTCACTCCGACCATTTTCTCCCCTCTGAAATAGGCCATACCGGAAATTTGAATGTTATCTTTTTGCTTGATTTCGATATAGGGGAGAAAGGGTTCTTGCCCTTTTTTCGAAAGGTTGCTCCAGAAGATACCCAGAAAGTCATTCGGGAATTTTCCCATCTTTACAGCCTGGTCGAGAATAGCCATCATGTACAAAGTTGGCACCCGTTCCAATTGGGGAACAACCGCCATTAATTTCGACGCCTTCCCTTTCGAGACAAGCATCCAGGCCATTCTTCTCACTTCCGGATCACGGCGCAAATAATCATTCAAGTTTTCAATACCTTTCCTGGCGATTGCTTCCGAGACAATGATAATCCGTAAATGACCAAAAAACAGGCGGTTGGAGACTTTCTGCTGCAAACTCATCATCGCATCTTCAAACGTATGCCCGACCGCATTCACCACCCAAACCGATTGCGTACGTTCTCCCCCGCCGCCTCCGCCTTCACCCGGCCCTAACGGAATCCGGCCCGGTACGGCGATCTGTGTGGTAATTCGTATCACCTCTTTCTCGGGTACAGGAAACTTTCCTTCAATATGTGAAATTTCATCCTCTTCCGCTTCAGTTTCCGGGCCAGCCTCATCAACTGCAATGCCCAAAACCGTGGCTCTTTCTTCGATCTCCAGCCGATCCCAACATCCGGTCAAAAAGGGAAGCGTAACAAGCAGGACACAAAGCCATTGAACACGCCTACCCCACTTGGTTGCCTGCACGCCGGTTCCCCCTTATCTTGCGAATCGATGCCACGACCAGCAATATAGACGGATAAGCGATTGTAATCCAGAGACCCATTCGGCTCATAATATCAATGACTTCGTACAAATTCACCACGTTTTGCGGCAGCATGGCGATCACATAGACAAACGGAAAAACAAAGAGCGAAAACATCCTGTGGTCGCGTAATCGGAAGAGTTCGCTTATGGCATGCACCGTCAGAAAATAACATGAAAAAAGAGTGGTAAACACCGCGGTAACCCAAACAGCGAGAAATGCCGCGTCCAAACGTTCCAGGATTTCTCCCGGGATTGAAGTCGTTTTGGCCAGTTCCAGTGTCGGCCACAACAGAAGTTTGATCTCATCCACACCGAATACGGCAAGGCTTGCCACCACGGCCGCCAGATAAAGCCCTCCGGCAACCAGCATCCCCCAAATACTGGCCTTCATCGCCTTCTTCGGCTGACGCATCTGAGGAATCACGATCGTATGGATGAAGGAACCCTGGAACAATGCAGACACCGTTAAAATCCCTGTCCACGTCCGGCTCCAATCATAAGGCAAAATCGGCTGCAGATTGAGCAGGTTGGCGTTTTTCATCGAGAACACAATGATCAGAATTACAGGAGCCAGGATCAATGGAAGATAAAACAAATGAATGTAAGCAAATACGTTGATGTCATTGCGAGTTGAGACAACAGCCAGGAACAGCATCACCATGACGGTTACTTCAAGCGGAGTCCGTCTCAAAACGGATGTAATCACCACTTCCCCGAATTCGCGGGAGGCAAGAGCAGTCAAGACGGCAAAAAACAGAATAACCAATACACTGCCCGTACGGCCCGCCCATTTTCCCAAAACGTCCTCACTGTAGCGAATGATCGATTGGTTCGGGAAACGCATGCCAAGTACCGTGATCAACCACAATCCGACAAATGCCAGAAGAATGCCCAATAATGTGACAAACGGCCCGGCCGTATCCGCCGTTTCAACAGGAAAGCGGGGAAGCGGCAGCAGCCCTACCCCGATGATCGTGCTAATCAGAATCGCCGTTGCTTGCATCACTGTGATCTCGCGAGGAAACTCCATCTGCTGAATCCCACCTTTGGTTTCCGACTTGAACAGGATCAAGCGTATTGCTTGGCGGTTGCTTGATGGCTTCAACCGTATTGCCCAAGCGGGTTGGGTCTCCGGTGTGAAGCTGTGCGGGCCGACGAGGCATCCACCACAGCGGCGCTCGAATTAACGAGTCCTTAATCCCTTGCCAGTTCCCCGGAACAACCGGACTGATGTAGGGAACACCGAATGACTTAAGAGACAGCATGTGATTGATAATCAGGATCAAGCCAACCATCACCCCGTATAAACCGAAGGTTCCCGCAAGTATGGTCAGCGGGAAGCGCAACATCCGCAAAGCGGTTGCAGCATTGTAAGCCGGTGTCGCAAATGAACCGATCGTCGCCAGAGCAATTACCACAACGGTGATCGGACTGGCAAATCCGGCGGACACGGCCGCCTCTCCCACAACAAGTACGCCGACAATCGACAAGGCGCCTCCGACGAGTTGGGGCAAACGCAGTGTTGCTTCCCGCAGCACTTCCATCGAGATTTCGATGATTAAGACTTCGATCAGGGCCGGAAAAGGAACACCTGCCCTTCCGCCCGCAACTGCAACGGCGAACTCAGTGGGCAGCAACTCCGGATTAAATGAAATCACCGATACATAAATCGACGGAACGATTAAAGAAAAAAGCAAAGCCACGAGCCGCACAAATCGAATCAGGCTTGCAATAAGAAATCTTTCCGAGTAATCGTCCATTGTCTGATAAAACTGGCTGAATACGGAGGGCACGATTAAAGCAAAAGGGGAGCCATCAATAAGAATCGCCACTCTTCCTTCCAACATGGAGGCTACGGCTTTATCGGGGCGTTCCGTATTCTGCACTTGCGGAAACGGGGACATATTATGATCTTCGATTAACTGTTCAAGGTAACCGACATCCAGCACGCCGTCAATGTCAATCGCGGAAAGACGGTCCATTACTTCGCGGACGAGTGCGGGGTTCGCAATCCCCTCGATATAACAGACGGCCGCTTTCGATTTCGTGATTCTACCAATCTGCATTGTCTTGACACGAAAGTTTGGAGTGGGTAAACGGTAGCGCAGTAATGTGAGATTTGTCCCCAGTGGCTCAATGAACCCTTCCCGGGAACCCCGAATCACCTGCTCAGTTGCTGGCTGATCAATGGATCGCTTATCCACATTTCGTGTATCGATTAATAAAGCTTCGTTTAACCCTTGCACTAGAACCGCGGTTTCCCCACGCAGGATACCTTCCACAATCTTGGAAAGGTCGGTTTCCATCTTGCCTCTGCTGTGGTAAAGGGTCTCCTTCAACAAAACGTCTTTTAATTGCCCGCTCTGCATGGTCTTGCCTTCCAGGTGAGAAGGGACATACATTAAGGGTTTCAGGATATCTTCATTTACGGTTTTTGGATCGATGTAGTTCTCGAAATATAACATTCCAGCCTCAAATTGACCGAATACATGAAAAGGGCGGATCACAAAATCATCATTTTCGCCCAACAATTTTTTGACGAGAGCAATTGTATCTTCCAGACGACCGTTGATCGGTTGCTCATATGAATCCAAAGCATTGCCGGGAATCCGAGAAACCGCGTCCCTTTCCTTGGTCGTTTTTGATTTCTGGGGGTATTTCAACCGGCTCCATTTCAACATCCGTCATCGCCTCATTGTCGTCTTTTTTGGCAGAGACTCTAAAGAAAACTCATGTCGATAGAACAAAATTTTTTATATTCCTATCGACCAAGATCTGCGTCGAAAGGTTGATTCTTCCATATCATGTACACATTACAATAAGAACATGCGCCTCTCCCCTTGCCGGTTCGACCATTCGAAAGATCATGAATGAACAATTTGCCAGCCGAGAAAAAAAGAAGGCCGGAACGACCTCCTGTTTCCTTCGTCTTTTTCATTTCGGAGAGGCAGCCCGGGCCAATTCGTCACAACGCTCATTCCAGTAATCTCCCGCGTGTCCTTTCACCTTGATCCACTCCACCTCATGGAGCCGGCAAAGACGCAGCAATTCCTGCCAGAGTTCCTTGTTGGCAACGAGTTCTTTTTTCGAGTTGACCCAACCGTTTCGTTCCCACCCTATGTACCACTTGTCTTTAAAACAGTTAATCATATACGCGGAGTCGCTGTACAATTTTACCTTGCAGGGTTCTTTCAAAAGTTTCAAAGCTTCAATGGCGGCGGTCAGTTCCATCTTATTGTTGGTGGTAACCTTCTCGCCGCCCGATATTTCTTTGGTCACATCCCCGTAGATCAAGACGGCTCCCCAACCACCAGGCCCCGGATTGCCCGAACAGGCGCCGTCTGTGTAAATCGTGACTTCTTTCATATTCTAACTCCTCTCCGTACACTATCCACATTACATTATAACCGAATACCCGATTTACAAGTTATTCCTGAGGACAACCCATACGGTCAGCCCGAATGCAATGGTTGCAATTGCGTAAGCAGCATACGCTCCGGACTTGATTTGCCGGCCTGCCATCCAGCGTCCGAAATTGATCGTATAGATGACAATTCCAACAGGGATCAGCAATTGCAGTATAATACCGAACCACTGCATCGTTTCTCCTCCTATCTTGGTTCAATCGGCGCCAATTGAATTCCTGTGCGGCGTAATTGCACGTCCACATCCACATTTACCACCGCATTCCGCAGCTTCTCGCGGTAATCGAAAGCCCGCAATGCCGCATAATCGGCAAATTGCCCGCGAGCCCGTTTGAAAATCCCGAACGGATCGGTCTGGTATTCGTGAAACATCCTTTTGATCAAAGCTTCCTGCCTTTTTTGCAGCCTGTCACTAATTGAATTCTCCAGCAGGTTCATTTTTTCCGGGTTTGTATAATCTGTCCCTCCCTGCACTCCTAACAGATCTCCCTCCAGACGCTGACGAAGATGGATACGGACAGGATTGGAACGCAGGTCTACATTTATCACAGGAGAACGGGCATGTTTCAATTCCACCCCGATAAACTTGCCCTTTTCCACCGGGTCGGGGAAATCCATTTGTGTACGCATGAGCTCCCCGCGAATACTCAACAGCATTCGGGTATCAATCCCGTCAAGATAGGCGACTAACCGATCATCCCTGAAAACGGCGGTTCCGATAAACTCAGCCGGGTTCCCTCCCATCCGCACCACTTTCCCCGGTTCAAACGACAGGTTCGATTCTTCCATTCCGGCCGTTTCGCCGTCAGACGATTTGCCCGATTGTTGTTTGACCTTTTGATTCACCGCAATCACCGGGGCAATCGGGTCTTCGTGCAGCGCTTCGAGGGAGACGAGGAAGTCATGCAGCTTCTTGCTTGCAGACAACCCTGTATGCATGCCGACATCTGTCAGGGATTCGGTGAACCGGGTAATGGACTGTTCCAGAATCGGTTTGTTTTGTTCATAAGCCTCCCTTACATTCCCCGGAATAATAAACACCACCACAGTGCGCCGAAATTCCCTATACCGTGTCAACGGTCTCAAATATTCCACCACTCCTTCCTTTGCAAGTGATTCGCCAATCGCAATATTGGCCAAGTGAAGCAGAGAGATTCTTCTTTCCACGGTCGAGTTGAATAAGTTTAACGCTTCCGGGATCGAGTGAGCCCTGACAGTAATCGGCTTGGCGCCGCCGACCGCTTCTTCCTTCCCATCCCCGCCTCCGCCCCCTCCTCCCGGCACTCCGGCCAGCTTGCGGGGCACGGCGATTCTGGCGGTTACATCAATTGTATTGTCCGGTCCCTTATCAAGCCCCAGAGATACGACAAATGCCATCCCCTCAAGTTCGATACGATCGTAACATCCCTCCACGGGCAGGATCAGAATCAAGGTCAGCGCAGCACTAAGAAGTTTGCGAAGCTTCATGATTCCCAGTCCCCTCCTTTCGATTGCGGAAACGCACCCAGAGAAGCAGGACAAGCGGCAGCCCGACGACTACGGTCCATCCCCAGTGCAGGCGAAAGAAATTATTTGCCTCCAGGGCCTCCGGAAAACTCTTGGGAAAAAAGGCCAGAGAATACATGACCAATCCCATTGGAAAAACGAGCGGCCTGTTAACCGGCATCCGGAAGGCTGCTGCGATCAAATAAGTGCTGATCCATAAGCTGACAGCGATCTTGATCAATGCGACGGCGATCCAGAAAAAGGCGAAGGCCGCCTCCAGGCGTTGGAGAAAACGTCCAATATAAATTAACCGTGCGAGTTGATATAACGGGATAGCTGTCTTGGACGAAGTTTCCGTTGGAAATGCCATGATAAAAACCAGTGTGACGATGGAATAGATGAATCCAACCGCCACAATGCTCCAAAATCCGATTTTCATTGAGTCCTTCGGGTTGCGGAGCAAAGGTGACAGAAAGACGAGAATCAGGACATTCAGGAACACACCTGTAACGATCCCCCCGCTGAACAACAGCCCGGGGATACCGGTTCCCCACAACGGCAGGATATACTCCGGATTCATCCAGTTAGTGTTCAACAGCAGCAACACAGTGAGCCCGATCAAAAACCAGGGGGTTACAAACCAAGCCACCCGGGATAATCCTTCAACGCCCGAATACGCAAAATACACGATTACAAGCAGCAAAGGAACAGCGATAAACGAAATCGGTGACCTGGGAAGAAGGGTTGTGATAACCGTCTCCACAAACACCCGCATTGTGGTTGCCATATCCAACATCAGGAGAATGACTACAATAACGGACACGATCCCGACAGCCCACCTGCCGCTACGCCCCCGTATGAGGGAAAGCAAATTCCCGTCTCCCCTCTTGGATAACACGGGACCGATCACCGCCCATATCCCCAGACAGATCCCCATTGAAATCAGAGGAATCATCCAACCGGCGGGACCGCCCATAAGAACCAATTGCTGCGGATAATTAAGAAAAATGTCAGCCACTGCTGCCAAAACCGCCAGAGAAAACAGCTCAAACCGTCCCAGATGTCCCGTCTTAATCAAGCTGTTCACCGCCTCGATCCGATTGTGAGCCGACAGTTTTATTCTGACGTTGGGCTTGCGCCTCTTGTGAGTCGTGTGTGGTCGGGTCCCACGGCCGGGTAAAATGGTGCTGTCTCTTTGTGTCCTGAGGACGAAGCGAACGAGGCCGCTTTTCCTGCATATAAACCGGTCCTCGCAAGATGATGTCCGGCGATGAAGGTTTAAAAGGCGCTACAGGTGAAAGCATGGGGACTCCGAACGACTTCATGGTTGCCCAGTGCATGATCACAACCATGATCCCGAGCGTTATGCCGTAAAACCCCCAAACGGCCGCGATAAAAATGAAAAGAAAGCGCAATGTGCGAATCGCGAACGAAAAATTATAGTTGGGCAGTGTGAAGGCGGCTAATGCGGTAACTGCAACAACGATCACCAGCAAGGGAGAAATAATCCCTGCCTGCACCGCAGCCTGTCCCAAAATCAATGCCCCGACGATTCCAATGGTAGGCCCGATAACATTCGGAATTCGGATTCCCGCTTCCCGAATCAATTCAAGTGACAGTTCCATCAAGAGAACCTCCAATACCACCGGAAAAGGAACCCGTTCCCTGGCAGCCGCAATCGCCAGCATCAAATCCGTGGGGATCATCTCCGGATGAAAATTGGTCACGGCAATGTAAAAAGCGGGAAGCAAAAGCGCCATCAAGAAGGATGCAAAACGGATAATCCGGATGAATGAGCCAAACGGAAATCGAAGAAACGCGTCTTCTGCGGTATGCAGCAACGACCAGATCACAGTTGGCAAAATCAGCACGTACGGACTTTGGCCGACAAAGACAGCAACAAACCCTTCCGACAGTGAAGCGGCCACCCTGTCAGGCCGCTCGGTGGCCATCATCTTAGGTATTAACGCATTCGGCGGATCCTCGATAAATTGCTCCAATGTCCCGCTGTCCTGCAAAAAATCAACCTTGATCGCTTTGATGCGCCTTTTTACTTCTTGCACGAGTTTCGGATTGACAATCCCCTCCAAATACATAACTGCTACATCAGTGGGTGCCAATTCCCCCACCTGCATCATTTCGGTGATCAATTTTTCGGTACGAAGCCGGGCCCGAACCAATCCCGTATTGGCACGCAAATTTTCGGTAAACGCATCATGCGGACCGCGTACGACTGTCTCGGTCTTGGTCTCTCCTACGCCGCGTTGTTCCCACCCCTTGGTCTCAACAATCAAAACTTTATCCTCATTCTCAATAAAGACAGCTGTGGATCCGCCCAATATACCGGCCAACACGTCTTTCCATTTGTCGCGCTCGACAATCTGATTGCCTGGCAGGAGACGCTCCTTCACCCTCTGCAGAGGATCGTCCCCTTTTTTTTCCCGGGAGATGCCTGCCAACAGCATCAAGGGTTCCAGAACATGAGTATTGATCGTCTTCTTGTCCGAAATACCTTCCATGAATACGGCAAACGCATTGATCACCGGCTGGCTGTTTACGATAAATTCACGTATGACCACATCTTTGTTCTTGGGCAGGCAGAAGAATTGTTCCACCAGCTTCTTGTTTTCTTCCAGTGATCTCAGAACATGTTCCGGTCTCGAGTCTTTAGTGCCGGACTCTTTATTGCCGGAGTCTCTTTTGCCGGATTCCTCGCCGTTTTGCTTGTTTTGTTGGCCATGGTCTTTTTTTAGATCTTCCAGCTTCCTGGGCTTTTTGGTTCGTATTTTTGCCGGGTGTTCAGATTCAACAGGAGTGTCCTCATCGTCTTCTTCGCCCGGGGGAAGCAGGGAGAACTCCTCATCCATTATCGAATCGTCCACTGTAAGCAGACGCTTGAATTTTGACCAGACTGACATGATGTTCCTCCTGCAGCGATTTGTCCTTTAGATTTCCCTCACTCTGGTTTGTCATACATATTTTGGCTGGTGAACGTCCACGCTAAGCATATGATCAACGACGGCGACCAGCCGGCCTGCATGGAAAGGAGATCGTTATGCGCCCCCGTACCTACTTGCTTACAATGGTTCTTGCCCTTACGCTTTCGGCCACCTTGGCAGCCTGCAAAATGCAGGGTTACCAGAACAGGCACTCCGGTGATCTCAAGGAAGCCGATCCTCCTGAGATGATATCGGAAGGAATCAAGGCAGATTACCGGATTGCCGAAGAATTGAACAAAATTCCCGGTGTGCAGGGGGCGGCCGTACTCATCCATAATGGAGAGGCATACGTAGGAGCTTACATTATCGGTGACGAGAAAAACCCGGACGCCTATATGAAAAAACCGTTCGGATCCTACTATGGAAATCAGAATCCCTGGGCAAGCGGCAATCCTCAAAACGGGACCACCCGTTCCCCCTTTTCGGGAAAGGGAATTCCTCCATCCAATTCCCAAGGAGCCGCTCCATCAGGCCCACAGGGTCCGAACCCGGCCAATCCGCAGGGAGTCCCCCAAACCAATGCGCAGGGTGCCCCGCAAACGGATTTTAACGGAGTCGACCAGTTTGGACAAAATACCAACAACGACCCTGAGAATCGACAGGGGGATCAAGGAACGGCCTCCGATCCGGACCGGGCAGGCACCGCCACCGGCAATATCGATGGAAATCTGCTGAAGAAAATCCAGGACAAGGTCAAATCGATGGCACCCGATGTGAAGACCGTGCACTTCACCAACCGGGTCGATCAGGTCGGCCAACTGCAGGGATACGCCCGCTACATTCAGGACGGAGGCTCGATGGACCGGTTTGCCCAAGATTTTGACCAGACAATGAAACGAATCTGGCCGGATGCGAAGCCGTAAATAGCGCCTCACGAGTACACATTCTTGCGACAGGAATGCCTGCGGGAACAGTCAGCGGGCATTTTCCTGTTGGTGAAACACTTTCAGGGGCATTCGCACATATGGTGTTCTAGCGAGAAAGGAGGAACCCATATGCATCCACCCAGTTTCAGGGAAACCGCCCTGTTTGAACACCGGTTTTGGCTGCAGATCTTGGGCGACCATGCCCGCTTTATCCTCACATCACTGTCTCCCAGGGAAACAAAAGAAATCGAAAGGGCAAACAAATTCATTCGTGAATACGACAAATACCTGGAACAAGTCCGGCGCACTCCGACCGACTCCGAGATCAAAGCCCTCGGTCAGCAGGCGCTTCAACTTACGGAAGATCTTCGGGAATTCAAGCTGCATCTGCTGCGACGCCATCTGGCAGGAGAAGTTGAAATCGGATTGCCGCCCACTTTTTTTAATCACATGCTGAATGAACTGGCTGAGTATATCACCCTCCTCACCTATCTGACCGATGGAAAAACGCCGCCCCCCATGCACCCTGTCCATCACCATCTGCTGTGGCTGCTTGATGCTGCAGGACACGCTGCTACCATCAATGACTCTGTCGATCCGGTCGAGAAACGAATAAAAGAAAAAAGCCATGAATTTACCAGGCACTTTGAGGAGTATTATCTGAAGGCGGTGGAGATGGCAGGTTATTTGCGAACCCATCTCGACCGGTTCCCCGCCCTGTCCCGATTCAATCGGGAAACCGAGTTGGAGATGAAGCTGTTTACGGAATTTCTGAAGGAACTGGAGGAACTGGAACTGAACGATTCACTGCTTGGCGCATTGTCACCGTTGATCACCGATCATATGTTCCGCGAGGAATGTTACTACCTGACCAAATTGGCCCAGGTGTCGGAAGTAAGCCCACCCGGTTGCGACCCGACAAAACCCCGCACCGAAGAACCAAAAAAGTGACACTCCCATGCCGGGCACGCAGCACGATAAATTAAGGCCGCAGTCAGCAATAAATGCTTGACTGTGGCTCGCTTTGTAGTCATTCTTGCTCTAATACATAGACCAGTTCATCCTGAATCAGTTATTTGCCATCAGCACTGAGCTGCTTTTTTTCCATGCAAAAAAGGCTGTACCCCTCAGACAGATGGATCTGCTGTTAGGACAGCCCTCTCCTTTTCTATTTCTTCAAAGGGAGCACCACCTTAAAAGTTGTCCCCCTTCCTTCCCACCGTTACTCTTCGTAATTCCAACTCGCTTAAGCAAAATCCCAATACGAGTTTTTGCATTTAACTCAAGTTTGACGGCAAACTACTACCTGTGGATAACTGAGTACCATAAGCACAAGGATTATCCACATTTTTTGTTTTTTGTAGCTGTTTCGTAATGTCATAACGAACATTACCTTCTTCTTGCATCCGACTCTTTCCTGTTGGGAAAGTTTTCTTCTTCTACATAACTTCCCGTCAAATGGAGAGTTCCATGGATACCAACAATACTTTTTTTGTTTACTTTATTGCTGTAAAGCTGACTCCAAAAGGTAGGATTGTTATCAATATCCGGAAAGTCCGAAAGAAAGGCTATATCCTGATCATTTGGGAACAAAGTATCGAATAAATTATCATCAACCTCATAAACATCAAACGTACTATTTACAGCACCGTCAATCACTTGAATATTTTTCATCAATTACCTCTCCCAAGCTAATCTACGTAAACATTTTTATGTTTTTTGTATTTGGATTTCTTTAATTGTACATCAAATTGAAGCCCGCCGTGCGATTCGCTTGGTTTAGCTGGAATCCAAATGTCTCCATTTTTGTCCTCCCATCCGTATCTGCCTTTGTATTTTCCTTCAGGCACTTTAACCATTTCTCCGTTGAATTTTTTTCCGGGTTCAAATCCTGCTTTTTTTGCATCTTCCAAATTCAATGGACGCCATTCAGTATTCTTACGATCTTTATTACCTGAGCCACTAACCCCAGAACCCTCAGATTTCTTTATAAATTGAGCTGCATCGTTGACAAGGTTACTTGCCGATTTATAAGTCACCCCAGCGCCATAAGCTGTAGCAGCCGCGCTGGCTGGAGCAGCGACGGCACCCGCACCAGACCCAACGGATACAACAGTACCAGTTGCTCCTGCTGCTGTTAGACGTGCACCATTGACAGTCGATTGCACATCTCCCGCAATTTTCCCCAACTGATAAGCAGTGCTTCTGGAGGCTGCCCGGTCATTGTGTATAGCACTGACAACTCCCAAAGAATAGTTATTCGCTGTTGAGTAGGTGTAACCCTCTGAAAAGTCTTTAACGTTTTGAATTACTGCTGCAGCCTTTTCTTTGCCAATTTTTTTTATAGCGTCAACCAGGGATGTTTCAGCAGAAATGGTGCCACCCATTCCTCTTAAGTTATTTGCCACCTGGGCAGCAGCCTCCATTCCTGCTCTGTCACCACGCAGCCTTGCATATTCATATTTTAGCTTTTGTTCGACAATCCCTTTGTTCAAATCTTCAACCGAACGCCTGCTGATTTCAACTTTAATGCCTTCATAGGATTTCTTCATGGCTTTGGTTGTAGCCGTATCTTCGTTGGCCCCCAGTGTGGCCCCGGCTTTCCGAAGTTCGTTTGCTTCGCGGTGGGCACGTTCCATGGCTGTATAGTCACCGCGTGCCTGTGCATTCATGTACTCGATTTTTCTTCGCTCAACCGCTTTGTTCAATTCGTTTACATCGACAGACCCGGTGTTTCTGTCCACTCTGTAAACTTCGCCAGCAATCTCAACACGTTGGCCAGAGGGGCGGGAATAACTTGTTCTAGAACTGTTCGTATAGCGGACTGTGTGGAGACCCCATTGCTTATTGGGAAATTGCTTGTACACCTCGCCATTGCTGAATTCAACAATTCTTCCCATGATGTGCACCTCATTTCTGTTATATACTCGGATGGTAACAACAAATAATCGTTTTTAATAATCACCCTTTTTTTATCATTACTTTAATATATATTTATTGTGTTTCTTGTTGAATAAAATATTACCAAAACGCAAGCCGAAGTTTTGACGAATATTGTCGAATTAAAAATGAAATTTTTAGATTATTGTCATTTCGGGCCAAAACAGGCATTAAACCTAAAAAAGCCCCGGTAAGAATACAAAAAACACCCCTCAATGTTCCTTAGGAGTGCAGCGATTGATCGTCCGTGAGAAAAGGACTCGTATCAGAGAAATATCGGTCTTTTCGGGTACTTATTGTGATACCTTGGGAAGTGTTTTTTGAAAAAATCGTCCCATAGGCGAGGGGATGCAATCTTGTAACAAAGAAGGGAAATCCCTTGAATGACAAGAGACTTCCCCTTGAGAAAAACTTATAATTTCTTTCAAGGCAACTTGGAAGCCTCCACCTTGGGAAGTTCGCCTCCCAAGGACTTGAGGAAGGCCACCAGGTCGGCCTTCAGACTGACAAGGGCAATCCTTCCATTCTCATTCCCAACGCTTGTGTCAAAGCCTTGATTTCTTTCATCAGTGAATGGAACTGAGGGATGGTCAAAGACTGGGCGCCGTCGGACAATGCCTTTGCCGGATTCGGATGCATCTCGATCATCAGGCCGTCCGACCCGACCGCAATACCCGCTTTGCTCATGGACGGGACATATGCTGCTACTCCGGTTCCGTGACTGGGATCCACAATGACCGGCAAGTGGGACAAACGTCGAACCACCGGCACCGCATTCAGATCCAGTGTATTGCGGGTGGCGGTTTCAAATGTCCGGATGCCCCGTTCGCAGAGGATCACGTCCTTGTTCCCCCCGCTGAGCACGTACTCTGCCGCCATCAACCACTCTTCGATGGTGGCGGAAAGGCCTCTTTTTAACATGACCGGTTTCCGAATCTTGCCGAGTTCCCGCAGAAGAGGGAAGTTCTGCATATTGCGGGCGCCGATTTGGATAATGTCCGTGTAATGGGCAACCAACTCCAGATTCTCCAGGTCCATCAGTTCGGTAACAATCTTAAGTCCTGTCTTCTCTCGGGCTTCCGCCAGCAGTTTCAGTCCTTCCTCCCCCAAACCGTTGAATGCGTAAGGGGAAGTCCGGGGTTTAAACGCGCCGCCGCGAAGAATCTGTGCGCCCGCTTCCCTGACCGCACAGGCGCTTTCCATCAGCTGTTCCCGGCTTTCCACCGAGCAGGGGCCTGCCATGATCACCACATTACCGCCGCCGATTTGAACCCCGTCGACATCCACGATGGTCGGCTCCGGGTGGAAATCCCGGCTGGCCAGCTTGAAGGGATGTGTTACATGCACCACCGATTCCACACCTGAGTAACTTGTGAAAGGAAACCCCTCCACGTTCCGTTTATTGCCGATCAAACCGACAATTGTCCGCTCTTCGCCCCTCGATACATGCACCTGCATTCCCAGTTCTTCAATGGCCGATTTTAACGCCTCCAGATCCTGTTCGGTTGCCTCTTTGCTCATCACGATTACCATGATCCCCACTCCAGTCCAGGGCCCATCAAAGTGACAAGAAGCGTGCCATGTTGATGGGGACCCCATTTTTGATATAAAAAATAAACGTCCCTCCATAAAAATGAAGGGACGAACTTCACGAGTCCGCGGTACCACCCTGCTTGACCGCATCTGTACAGGCTGCCGTACGACCGACACCGCCCAGACTACGATCCACCTCTGCTCTGATAAGGGAAAGAGTCTCCCTGTCCGCTCCCGAAGTGTATTTCGGCTTGCAGTTCCCCCGGTTCGCACCATCCACCGGGTCTCTGGTGGGCAGGCATGCAAGTCTACTGGAGTTCGTTCCTTGCGGACATGCGCTTTCGTGCTTAGACGCTTTTAGGCGTTAAAGTTAAATGCAGTATAGCACCTGTTTTTCTGGTAAGTCAATACCGATTTTTTGAAAAACCAATCATTGCCAAAAGATGGGTCTACCGCTCCAAAAGCTTCCCGTTCTCATCGAGATGGAGAGGCGTCCGGCAGAACATGCAGGCATCCTCACGTCCAAGCACCTTTGTCATTTTCCCGCAATTGGGACACCGCACCTGGGGGATTCGCATGGAAATGGCGCCCATTCGAAAGTAAATTCCGATGCTGACGACAATCATCAGCAGCCCGATCACAAAGAACGCAGACAGCAGGGGTTTGACAAACACCCCCAGGTACATAATGAGGAAAGCGCCAAAGATGAGACCCAGCGCAAGATTGCGAAGACGAACAAGT
>NZ_BDUF01000112.1:0-187 GCF_002335525.1 Effusibacillus lacus | reverse complement strand
GCTTTTCAACCTTTACCAAAGGACTGAATGAGCTGTCACAGTGGCTTTGTGAGAATGACTGCAAGGATGTCTGTATGGAATCGACAGGAAAATTTCGGCTGCAAAACAGCCTGACGGTTTCCAACATTCAGCTTGGAAATGTCGTATCGGATACGTTCGGCAAAAGCTCCATGAAGATCATTGATAA
>NZ_BDUF01000111.1 GCF_002335525.1 Effusibacillus lacus | reverse complement strand
TCTATAAATCCGGACTCAAGCAACAACTGTGGAATTAACCCGTCTGCATTGTCTTTTGTCGTAGCAAAACCATCCAGCATTTGAACAAGGAAAAAAGCTGTCCGCATCAGTGCACTTCGAGGTCTACCCCAGTCGGCTATATGAATTTCACCCCCTGGTTTGAGAACCCGGTGGACTTCAGCCAAGGTTCGACTCTTGTTTTCGCGAGTCAAATGGTGAAAGAAAAGACTTGATAAGAC
>NZ_BDUF01000110.1 GCF_002335525.1 Effusibacillus lacus | reverse complement strand
TTATAAGAGACGGATTTGCCTATCTCTCAACCTCACTGCTTGCACGGCCATCCAACAGGCCGCTCTCCCTATCCTCCTGCGTCACGCCATTGCTAATTCACCCACGAAAGTGACGGAAAGCTTCGCAGCGTATTCCGAATACTTTCGTGGGGACCCCATACACAGATGTATTTCTGGATGGGAACGGCTGCGCGGTGGTACTGGAATTTCCACCAGTTGTCCATCGCCTACGCCTTTCGGCCTCGGCTTAGGTCCCGACTAACCCTGGGCGGACGA
>NZ_BDUF01000109.1:230247-264320 GCF_002335525.1 Effusibacillus lacus | reverse complement strand
GAAAATGGCTTTCAAACTAAACAAAAATGAACGATTGTAGCCACTTCACCCCTTATTCAGACTCAGAATCATGTCTCTAATTCCGAGCTACTATTAAAAAACACCCCGTACGCATGGGACAGGGTGTTAATTGTCTTATTTAAGGGACTTGAGATATTTCGCAACTTCTTCTTCTTTGCCTTTGGCAAGGTCTTTTGGCATTTGACCCTTACCGTTCTTAAGGATGTCGACAATGGCCTTCTCGTCAAGCGCTGTGCCGACAAGCTTTGGACCGAATCCGCCTTTCAGGCCTTGACCATGGCAGGTTGCGCAATTCTGGGTAACAAAATTGCCAATCTCGCTGGTGGCACCGCCTGCAGCCTGTTCTTGTTTGGTTCCTTCCGGTTTGGCCGCAGCTTCTTCGGTTTTATGTCCATTAATACCGTAAAGAATAACTCCGATACCAAAGAGGATTCCCAGGGTAGCAGGCACCGCTGCAACAGTAAGCCCTTTTAGAGTTTGTTTCATGTCTGGTTTCAACCTCCCTTTCTACTTCTCTTATCCTATCACAAATCCACACACAGGGGAACTGGCATGGAGATTGACAGGTTTTTCCCAAGAGAGGTTTGTTGTACAATATCTTTGAAAAAATTAAGTTTTGTACATTTTGTGACAACTGATTGTCGAGGAGGAGATTCCATGAGATTGGACGGAAAAGTGGCTGTTGTTACTGCTGCAAGCAAAGGCTTGGGGAAAGGAATCGCCAAAAGGTTTGCCCAGGAAGGGGCGAAATTGGTGATCGCAAGCCGCAGTGAGGAAGCTATTCAGGCGGCTGCCGAAGAGATTCGCAGTTTGACAGGAACCGATGTCACCGCGTTGACGGTTGATGTTTCGAAGCTAGAGGACATTCAGAAATTGATTGAAACAGTTCAGACAGTTCATGGCACTGTAGATATTCTGGTCAACAATGCGGGAGGTCCGCCTGCCGGCACGTTTCTCGATTTCGACGATGAAGCGTGGCAGAAGGCGTTTGATCTGAACCTGATGAGCGTGGTTCGTGTGACTCGCGGTCTTTTGCCGCTGATGATGAAGAAACAAGCGGGCAGGATCATCAATATTACGTCATCAGGCGTGAAGCAACCGGTCCCCAATCTGATTCTGTCCAATTCTATTCGCGCTGCGGTGAATGGATTGACCAAAACCTTGTCTCAAGAGTTGGCCCCATACGGAATTCTGGTTAACAATCTGGCTCCAGGGCGGATTGATACGGATCGTGTACGCGAACTGGACCGGATTACGGCGGATAAGGCAGGTATCACAATGGAACAGGCAAAAGAGAACTGGACCAAACAAATCCCGGCAGGGCGGTACGGAACCGTCGAGGAGTTTGCCAATGCGGCGCTGTTCCTGGCATCAGACGAATCCAGCTATATTACGGGACAAATCTATGTAGTGGACGGGGGCATGGTGAAGGGCTATTAAAGTACTTGCTCGATATCGAGTCTCATACCATAGATAACAGACGGCATATGCAAGAAAGACACGCCCGTTGTCGTGAGAAGAGGTGACTCGATGAGCCAGAACACGTTAACATTCACCTATAAGCCATCCGCTCAACCTGGCATTGCAATGCGGGTGACCGGGCAGTCAGCCGCCGCTCCCCAACAGGAATTGACCGTCCTGCCGGAACAGAACTACGAACAGGCCTTGAAGGAACTGGACAAACTGATCGGACTGGAACCGATCAAGTCCACCATCCATGAATTGGCGCATTACACTGCGGTGCAGCAGTATCGGAAGAAGCAGGGCTACAAAACTCCGTCCATGAGTATGCATATGGCCTTTCTGGGGAATCCTGGCACCGGGAAGACGACGGTTGCCCGTCTGCTGGCAAAACTGTTTCACCGAATCGGAATTCTCAAAGAGGAGAAATTCCGGGAGGTAAGCCGGGTCAATCTGGTGGGCAACTATGTGGGGCATACGGCGAAAGACACCATGTCTGTCCTGCAGGAGGCCAAAGGAGGAGTGTTGTTCATTGATGAAGCCTATTCACTGATCCGGGACAATCCCAACGACTTTGGGATGGAAGCGGTGGAGACGCTGCTGAAGTACATGGAGGATCACCGGAACGATATAATTGTGATATTTGCCGGATACCGGGAACCGATGATCAAGTTTCTGGCGAGCAACCCGGGGCTGGTTTCCAGGATCCCTTACCAGCTCCACTTTCCTGATTATACGGTTGAGGAGTTGCTCCTGATTGCGGGCCACATCGCACGGGAATACGATTATCATGTGTCCTCCGGATATCAGAAGGCACTGGTGAACCTTTGTTTTCGCGAAAAGCAGAAAGCCAATTTTTCCAATGCAAGGTTTGTCCGGAACTGTATCGAAAAAAGCATCCGCAAACAAAACGTGCGTCTTGCCAAAACAACTGTTTTCCGGGCGGAAGAGCTTAACCTGCTGCAGGCGGAAGACCTGTAGAAAGACTTCTGCGCCAGGACGGATTCATAAATTTCCCTTCTTCTTTTCATCATAGATAGGAAAGGAGGGTATTTATGAAACTGCGCATACCGGTCATGCTGCTGATTGCTTTGTTCAGTCTGTTTTACGTACGCTCGGTTCATGCAGAAGACAACCATTCAACAATCAAAATCAATGATATTGCAATTCAGCTGCCTTACGCTCCGCGTGATACAGGCGGAGACCACTTGATCGACGTGAATTCGCTGCAGGGAGTCCTGCCGATTAGGGTTGAAATCCGAGGGGATGAACGGATTATCCGTTACGGTGATCATCAGTTGGAGGTGCAGCCTGGACGGGTGGCCGCCATGCTGGATGGTCGGTGGTTGATTCTCAAGAGTGCCCCGATTGCTGATGGCGACGGATTGTTGCTGCCAAACCGCCAGTTGTTCGATTTGCTTACGATTCCCTACCAGGTTCAGGGAGGAAACCTGCTGGTCAAAATCCCTTCAGAGGCAATTGGCCAATTGCAGAAGGATGTTGCCAAACTGGAAGGCGAAAAAACACAAATCGGATTTATCGGTGTGCTGCAACCCAACCGTTGGATTGTGGCAATGCAGGTCTTGTCCGAGGGAAAGCCGATCGGGTACGGCAATCTTTATGAAGCGGCCAGGGAAACAAATGCAAACGGCAACCGTACATGGAAGTTGACGAAACTGCGTACTATATCGGATACCACAGGCAGGGTGTACCTCGAATGGATGCCCAATGGAAGTATCTTCGAGAACATCGTGTCCGACAAACGGCCCGAGTTTCTGGTGGTGGAAACCTGTAACTGCGCAGGCCGTTACCAATATGGCACTATGTTTACCATCACGGAAATGGGCCTGGTTCCCGTTTGGCATTCGCAAGCCACCTATGATCGTGTTCAAAAGACTGCAAAAGGATGGGTTATGATTACTCACCGCCGGGATACGATTCCCACCCGTACCAGTTCGACCATGCCATATTGGGAAATCCATGAAATATGGAATGGGCAGTCGTTTGTGATCACCAAACAGGAATACCGCGACCCTTTAAAATAACCCCCTTTCCAACCGCGCAAATTTGTTGGTACAATATGGGGGTCACAGAGATAGGGGGTACATGCGCAGTGACTGACAACAAATTCTATGTCACACAAGAAGGACTTCGCAAACTTGAAGAAGAGCTTGAATACCTCAAGACAACCAAACGGGCAGAGGTAAAAGAGCGTTTGAAAATCGCCCGTTCCTACGGGGATTTGAGTGAAAATAGCGAGTATGAAGCAGCCAAAGACGAGCAGGGAATGGTCGAGTCCCGCATCATTATGTTGGAGAACCAGCTCCGCAATGCGGTATTGATTCGGGAAGAAGACAAAGTATCGGGAGTTGTTACCATCGGTTCAACGGTAACCATTCAGGAAGTCCCGAACGGGGACAAAGAAGTGTACACCATCGTCGGACCTGCCGAATCCGACCCTCTGGAAGGGCGGATTTCCAATGAGTCACCCATTGGCAGGGGGTTGCTTGGCAAACAGAAGGGAGACACGGTCACAGTTCCGGCGCCTGGCGGAGAGATGACCTTCAAGATTCTGAAAGTAGAATGAGCTGGGCTTATCCCCCATACACTTGGTAGTGAGGACATACCGTGTGAATGGGGGTTTTTTCATGGAGAGATCACAATTGACAGGAAATAAGCTGGCACTTGTCATCATCTTGACCATTCTGGTCTTTGGGGCGGCCTGGATGCTGAATCAGATCGGAAGTCTGCCGGGAATACGTCCTGTTCATGCAGGGAGTCCCGTTGCCACAGGGAACAACACTGTAAAATACTCGATCGTCACCAACGAGATCAAATGGACCAGTCCCGACGGAAAACAAATCATTGAGGGATACAGATGGGATCCGGGAACCATAGTGGTGCGTCAAGGAGATTCGGTTGTCTTTGAGTTTTACGGTGTCAAAGGGGAGAGCCATCCGTTTGTGATCGAAGGGTACAACCTAAAAGGCAATGTAGTGAGGGGAAAAGTGGAGACCGTGTCGTTCAAGGCTGACAAACCCGGCACCTTTAAAATCTTGTGCCTGACCCACCCCGATTACAAAAGCCACGGGCCGATGGTGGCAAACCTGGTGGTCATGCCAAATTGATAAACAGGATTGAAGGCAGAATGAAGGAGTGACACATTTTTGAAAATGTGTTATACTCATTCTCGAAGGAGGATGGTCAGGTATGACACAATATATGGAATCTCGCCGTCAGGCAATGCGCTCTTTTGTGGAAACCTGTGAACGGAAGTTTGGCATGAGCAGTGAAGAGTTTGTCCGCTACTACAGAGAATTGGAAAGCCACGGAACGGAAGAAGAGTATCATTGGTGGGTGTGTCTGTCCTTCCTGGGTGCCCGATGAAAGCGTTTACCCTATAATTGTCATGCAGAACTCAAGCTTTCCGGCTTGGGTTTTCTTTATTTCGGAAGGGATCGCGGCCGGTCATATCGAATACAATAACCTGTGAACAATTCTTTTGGGGCGGTTGGCATGGACTATATCAAACGGACAAAACAGCGATTCGATGAACTGGCCAGATCTCATGCCTGGAGGCATACCGAGTTGACTCCCGGAATGGTGGTTCGCTTCACTACCATGCTCTTGGGAGAACGGGTACTGGATCTGGGAAGCGGAGCCGGCCGGGATACTTTGACTCTCAAGCATTATGGTGTGCATGCGCAAGGGTTGGATATCTCGGAAGAGATGCTTGCCATTGCACAACAAACTGTGGGCGAAGCCACTTTTCAGAAAGGGGACTTCCGGAACCTTCCATACCCTGACGACATGTTTGACGGGATCTGGGCCAATATGTCTTTGCTGCACCTGATGAAGAAAGATCTTCCCGTTGCACTGGCTCAGGTACGGCGTGTATTGAAGGACACCGGCGTTCTTTACGCGTCTTTTTTGACCGGTGGGGAAGATGGTTTCGTCGATGACCTTTACTATGCTTTCTATATGCTGGAAGAATTGCATGAGATATTCAAGCGAGCGGGCTTTGTGATCTTTGATGAAGTGGCAGGCGATGGTGCGGTTCACTTGTTTGCGAGGAAGAAATAATTTTAGGACTTGTTCCGTAAGTCGAACAAAGTAACTTTATGTGGCATTCCTGCGTCAGTTATACAAACGGACTTGAAAGGGCGAGGAATGTGAGAAAAACAATTCGTATTTTGTTTTCGTTCGTTCTTGCAGGCGCACTTCTTGGCTGCACACATAAGGAGACCTATAGCGGACAGGTGGGATCCGATCAACCTTCGCAGCAGAACCCGCAACAGCCTTCTCAATCGAAACCTCCATCGCAGGATCCACAGCAGCCTTCTCAATCTCAGTCTTTAAACAACAAAGTCGTTCAGGGATGGAAGGCTCCTGGTGGAAAGAACCTGGCGAACATGAACTTTCAAAACGATGCGTATCAGATTCTCCAAATTGCACCCCTGGCCCATGGAACGGGTTTCACGGTTGCAGGCAAGCTGCGGGCGTTTGAAGCAGTGGGAGCAGTCGTGCTGAAAGACCAATCAGGCTTGGCAGTCTTACAACCATCCGGACAGGCAGAAATTGTGATCCATGCAGATCACGGAGCCCCCAACTGGGGAAACTTTACGGTGGTTGTCAATTATCCGGTTACACTCTCGGGGGCACAAGGAACACTGGAGTTTTATGTCCACAGTGCAAAAGATGGATCGAAGATCAATATCCTGCCCGTCCCCATCTCATTGTAAATGAACCGCTGCTATATCTCTCCCTCTTGTTCCGGCTCTTGCCATTTCTTCTTTGGTTTCTTGGCCAATGTACTGCGGTAGAATTCTTCCAACTCCCCGAAAGTGTGAATAACCGGGGAGTTACTTTGTTTTTTCAACACGGTGCATGCAGTTTCGTTCATTACAATGTCACCATAAGGCCGATGAAATACGGACTGACCATACTTTTCCGTGAGCTTGTGGATTTCCTGCTCCATATCGGCTTTCTCTTCCATCATCTTCTCAATCCGTTCCATATGGATCAGATACCGATCAAGCAGTTGCACATCTTCAGGCAGGCAGGATTGTTCTTCATCGACAATCATTCCCTGGTAGATAAAGGGGGAAAGCATCAGAAGGAACAAGACGTCTTCCCGATTGTGCTGAAGAATCTCCTGTTTGATCTTAAGGTCGCCTTTTTCCAGCCACTCTGCATATTTGGCCGGCACATAACGTCCAGGCAGACGGTCAGGCCGTACAATTCCGTAAAACCTCTCGACAACTTGCAGGGAGGCGGAGGGAATAACCCCTGCCGCACGCATTTTTTCCGCGATCCTGAATAGATCGAGACTTTGTACGGCTTTAATTTGGAAAGGAATCTGGTGTTGTTTGAAACGGTCGTTCAGGAACGGGATGTCAAACCGGTCTCCGTTCCAGGTGATGATGACTTCCATATCTTTCAGGATTTCGGCAATCTTCAGGAGAACTTCCCGCTCTTGAGCAAGGGAATCCACAAAGAATTCAATGGGATCTTCCTTTGAGAGTCCTATGCAGGCACTGACCAGGTGGGTGCCAGGATCTTCCCGTAACCCCGTGGTTTCAATATCAAATGTGCAGCCGCAACGATTCTGAAGAGTCCGGGTCAAGTTGCGTTCCGGCGGGATGTCAATGTGGAAACCTTGAGCATAGGCCTCTTTTTCCAACGTCTCAATGTAATTGTCGGAAACATGCCAACACAGATTTTGGGAATCGAAATAACAATCGGGATACTTTTTGATTGCCTGCAGGACTCGCATGAACGGCTCTCCCCGTTCCGCGTATACCAATAGCCCGTTCCACCATTTGCGCACTATGTTCATTTCGGTTCACCTTCTGTTATAGGGATTCAATTGTTTTTTCCTGTTTTGTCTAGCATATTGGAATGCCAGGATGTTGGCAATGAGGTTCAATGTTCAAGATAGAGGCGAAGTTCGTCATACATGGCCAAAGCGACATCCCGTTGGATAAACCAATTGTGTTTCACATTGTTCTGCGATTCGTATTGGTAAACGCTTATTCCGCCGTATTCGTTCCGGATTCCGACAAAACCCTTCCGGGTCCGGAACCAATCATCAAAGGGCAATGTTTCAACAGTTTGCATACCGGATTTCCTTTTTTCAAATTGCCATTAAAAATTAGGATTGACAGGAAGCCGCTGTACTAATACAATTTTCTCATAAATTATAAACCAGCAGGTTGCATGACTGGCGGAAGTGGGTAACCACAAGGGAGTGCAACTGATGATATGGCCGACCGCCTGGGCCCCTTGCATTTGTAAAGGGGTTCAGACGGTCTTTTTACAGATGCGGCTGGGACAATCAGGGAGGGGAAGAGATGATTCGAGTATTGGTCAGCGATCCGATTTCGGAACAAGGGCTTGGAAAACTGCTTGAGGCAGATGATATCCAGGTCGACATCAAACCGGGTTTGCCGGAAGAAGAGCTTTGCAACATTATCGGTGAATTTGACGCCTTGCTTGTGCGCTCCCAGACCAAGGTGACTGCAAAAATGTTGGAGCACGCAACCCGTCTTCGGGTGATTGGCCGCGCCGGCGTCGGGGTAGACAATATTGATGTTCCTGCTGCCACTCAGCATGGGATTGTGGTCATCAACGCACCCGACGGCAACACCATTTCCACTGCGGAGCACACATTTGCCATGATGATGGCGATGGCACGCAAGATCCCGCAAGCTTATGCATCAATTCAACGCGGCGAGTGGGACCGCAAGACCTTTGTCGGTGTAGAACTGAACAACAAGGTTCTTGGAATCATCGGACTTGGAAGAATCGGTGCGGAAGTGGCGAAACGCGCTCAAGCATTCGGTATGACGGTTTTGGCATATGACCCGTTCCTGTCCCCGCAACGAGCTGATTCGCTGAATGTGAAACAGTGCACGGTCGATGAGATTGTACAGCAAGCTGATTTCATTACGGTTCATACACCGTTGATCAAGGAAACCAAATATTTGATTGCGGAGCGGGAGTTCGGAATGATGAAAGACGGCGTCCGAATCCTAAACTGCGCCCGCGGGGGCATTATCAAGGAAGAAGCGCTGATTCAAGCTCTGAAATCGGGTAAGGTTGCCGGTGCGGCTTTGGACGTGTTCGAAGAGGAACCGATCGCCAAGGATCACCCGCTGAAAGACTTCCCGAACGTAGTATTGACACCTCACCTGGGAGCATCGACGGAAGAAGCCCAGATCAACGTTGCCATTGACGTGGCAGAAGAGATTATCAAAGTCCTGCGGGATGAACCGTTTAAGAATGCGGTAAACCTTCCCTCCTTGCCGGCTGACAAGCTGAGACAAGTGGAGCCTTATCTGGTGCTTGGGGAGAAATTGGGCAAATTGGCGGCCCAATTGGTTGACAATCCTGTCACCAAGATCGAGATTTCTTACAGCGGCGATATCAGTCAGCTGGAAGTGGCGCCTGTCACCCGGACCATTCTGAAAGGCATTCTTTCCTATCATCACGGGGCAGAGGTCAACTTCGTGAACGCGCCGCTTGTAGCGGAGCAATCGGGAATTCAGGTGGTGGAATCAAAAACCGGCAAGCACAGTGTATTCACGAATCTGATCGGACTAGAAGTCACAACCCCCCACCAGACCCGGCGAGTTGAGGGCACAATCAACAACGGGTTTGGTCCTCGCATTGTAAGGCTTGACGGGTATGCCATCGATGCGGCTCCCGAAGGCCGCATGATTGTCACTACCCATCTGGACCAACCGGGTATGATTGGACGGATCGGCACCATTCTGGGAAATGGAAACATCAACATCGCAACGATGCAGGTAGGCCGTAAAGAAGTCGGCGGTAAAGCGGTCATGGTGCTGGGCATCGACAATGCGGCAAGCTCCGAAGTTGTCCGGGAGATTGCCGAGATCCCGAATATTCTCGAAGTATTCCATGTAGAACTGTAGAAGGTTCAAGTAACACAAAATTTTGGCGCCTGTTACCGGCGCCGTTTTTTATGTACAATAAAGGGAAATCGACGGACAGCATGGAGATGGATCGGGTGGAGACGTGGAAACGGAATCTTGCAATGATGTGCTTCGTACAATTCGGCGCAGGGATCAGTTTAAGTTTTATTTTTTCGTTTATCCCGCTTTATCTGCCGTACCTCGGGATTGAAGGAACAGATAAAGTTGCCGTCTGGTCGGGAATCCTGATGGCTGCGGCACCGCTGATGGCCGCTTTTTTGGGACCGGTCTGGGGCAATCTCGGGGACAAATACGGTCTTAAGTTAATGGTGGAGCGGGTGCTCCTCAGCAATATCGTGGTGCTGATTTCGATGGGGTTTGTCACCAACGCCTATCAATTGCTCGGGCTTCGCCTATTGCAGGGGATGCTGGGCGGGTTTGGATCCGCAACGATCGCGCTTGTTACATCCTTTACCCCGCAGGAGAAAACAGGATCGGCGTTGGGGATCTACCAAACGGCAACGATTGCCGGTACCGCAACAGGCCCGTTTATCGGGGGGATACTGGCCGATTCCTTCGGGTACCGGTTTCCCTTTTTCTTTATGAGCCTGGTTACTTTTACTTCCTTGCTGGTCATGTACTTTCAAGTGCAGGAACCGCCCCGTGGCGGTGCCGCCAAGAAGAACGAGAACTTCTTGAAGAGTCTGTCTGCGGTTGCCCATATTCCCGGCCTGATGCCGATTGCCTTTATTAATTTTCTGATCCAGTTTGGTTTGATGGTTGTGGCCCCAATTGTACCGTTGTTCGTCAAGTCGTTGGCTGTTTCGGACGCCTATGTGGCAACAGTCACCGGTACTGTCCTTGCACTGGCAGGGGGTGCTGCGGCCATCAGCTCAACTGTTTCCGGCAGGCTGGGGGATCGCTTGGGGTACCGGACCGTGTTGATTGCTTTGACGATTGGCACGGCCATCATGTTTGGGCTTACGGCGCTTACTTATACTCTTATTGCTTTTGCCGCTACACGCATAGCGGCAGGACTGTTTATCGGCGGATTGATGCCGACAAGCAACGCCCTGATTTCCCGGTTTGTAACGCAGGACAAGCGGGGAATGGCATTTGGGGTGACCACCAGCATGACGCTGTTTGGAACGGTGGCGGGCCCTTTGGCCGGTGGATGGCTGTCAGGGTGGATCGGACTGCGATCCACATTTTTTGTTACCATGGCCATGTTCCTGGCAGCAGCCCTGTGGGTGTGGACACACAATCCGCAAACTCAAGAGGGAGAGACGGAGAGTTGAATTTGTCTATCGAAAAAGTACCTGCCGTTACAACCGACAATGTCCTTGAATTGTTCCGGCTATGAGGAGGAGAGTAAGAAGTTGCGATTGCTGTTTTATGGTTTGTTGATATGTACAAGCATTCTCTGGGCCGGAAACTTTGTGGCGGGGAAATTCCTGGTTGGTCATGCGTCACCGCTTACGCTTACCACTATGCGCTGGGCGGTTGCCATTCTGGTTTTGCTGCCGATTGTCCGGATCTTCGACGGGAAACTGCTTCCCCAGAAGAAGGCGTTATTGCCTTTATTTTTGATGGGGTTGACAGGTGTTGTGTTTTTCAACATTTTTATGTTCCTGGCTCTTGAGCGCACCTCTGCCGACAATGTGGGTCTGCTGTCTGCACTCAACCCGGTGGCCATTGCAATCGCTTCCTTTTTGCTGCTGAAGGAAACGATGTCTTCCCGCCAAATGACAGGCATGCTGGTTTCATTGGCAGGGGTTTTGCTTGTGATTTCACATGGCAACCTCCAAAGGCTGTTGGAGTTCCGTTTTAATACGGGGGATTTGTTTATGCTGGCGGCTGTCGGGACCTGGGGTCTTTATGCGGTTGCAGGGCGAAAGGCCATGGCCTGCGTATCACCCTATATGTCCACGTTGTGGGCGGGAATTTTCGGGGTCTTGACCCTGCTCCCCTTTAACCTGCCGAATTTGGAAGTCCGGAATCCTGATTTGGCTTTCTGGATTGCCACAGGCTATGTCAGTGTGGGAGCAACCGTTCTGGCCATGGTGTTCTGGAATATCGGAGTGCAGCGGGTCGGCGGAACCAAAGCGGGGATGTTTCTCAATTTCAACCCGATTTTTACGGCAATCCTGGCCTATGTGTTTCTTGGAGAACTTATGACGTGGATTCAAGTTGCGGGTACAGTGCTTGTAATTGGCGGGGTTTATTTGTTTACCACCAGAAGCAAACGACAAGTGCCGGTTGCCAAAGGGCAAAGTGAAGCCGCTTAAATCTCAGTTTCAGACCCAGGAACGGTCATGGGACAAATCCTTTCGGAGGTCTTCAATGGGCTTTCTAAAACAACTCTTTGCATTTGGGTTCCAACAAGCAATGTCCTGCATCTTTCCTGCAGTGATCTTTCTGACGCTTGCCATCTCTAAGACTGTGGAAGTTCCTTTTTTGTACCGATACGATCTTATCCTTCTTGTGTGTATTTTTGCCCAGATCGTGATGTATAAAACGGGGCTGGAAACCAAAGATGAGCTGAAAGTCATCGCGGTGTTTCACCTGATCGGCCTGATGCTTGAAATCTATAAGGTGCGGATGGGGTCCTGGGCCTACCCGGAAGAGGCTTGGAGCAAGGTTCTTGGGGTTCCGCTTTACAGCGGATTTATGTATGCCAGTGTGGCAAGCTATCTGTGCCAGGCATGGCGGAGGCTAAACATACGGCTATACCACTGGCCAATGTCGCTATTGACTGTGCCACTGGGTGCTGCTATATACTTGAACTTTTTCACGCACCATTTTATTTACGATTTCCGTTGGGTGTTGACTGCAGCTTTATTTGCAATGTTCTTTAAGACATACGTGGAGTATTCAGTACTTGGTGTAAGGCATCGGATGCCCTTAGTGCTGTCCTATTTCCTGATTGGATTTTTTATCTGGGTGGCGGAAAACATCGCCACTTTCCTCGGGGCTTGGCAGTACCCCAACCAACAACAGGCCTGGAGTCTGGTACACCTTGGAAAAATCAGCTCTTGGTTCCTGCTGGTCATCATCAGTTTCATTATCGTAGCCCAACTGAAACATGTGAAAGAGGTATTGCAAGCAGGAAAGGGGATTCAAATACAGCCTCCGAGTGACAATTTGGACACCACTTCGTAAACACAGTCTGATGTGGGGGCTGCCTTTTAGGAGCAGCCTCTTCGTTTTTTCACAGATTCATGCACTTACTGCTTCAGGTTCTGTTTGTAGATCGCGAGCACCTCCTGAATGAACTTGCCTTCTACTTCATTGTAAGGCAACGGAAACACACCATCGGAATAGGATTTCTGCAACCCTTGGTAGATACCGGGATTTCCTTGAGTAAACTCGGAAATCAACTCTTCCCACCGTTTGGCCAAAGCCTGTACTTCTTCACTGGCAGGGTCATTACCTACAGCCTGTTTGAAATCGTTGATAAGACTATAAAAGGTGACGAAACGTCAAATGCAACTTCTTTTTGAAAAAGCTATGTTAAACCCAATTGTTGATATTTGAAGTTTACGAACTCTTGTTCTATAATTAGGGTAATAACATGGCTCGGAGCTGATTCTCTATGGATTTGAAGGAACTGATGATGTTTGCCGATGGCTTGGACAATAAGGGTAAGCAAGAACTCATCCTCTTTTTACAGTCCCGAACCAAGGGGACGACGCCTCCTATACGAGCAATTGATGAAATTCAGGAGCAAAAGCATAAAAACGGAATGGTCTGCTCACATTGCAATAGCCATGCCGTCGTGCGCTTCGGAAGGTAAGTCATTAATACACGTGCGGGAGCCGTTAAGCGCCAGCGTTACCGCTGCAAATCATGCCTACAGACCTTCAATGACCTCACGAATAGCCCTCTCCAGCGGACGCGGAGACCTCACCTGTGGGTTCGATTCATCGAATGCATGATTGAGGGCTTTTCGCTACGCAAATGTGCCAAGCTGTTGTACGATGAAGTCTCGTATGTGACCTTGTTTTACTGGCGGCATAAGATTCTCGCTGCGCTGAAGCAGATTCCAACCGAAGCATTCCAAGGTATCGTCGAAATGGACGAGACCTACTTCCTGTATTCGGAAAAGGGCAGCCGGAACATTTCCGAACGCAAGCCGCGTAAGCGCGGCGGCAAAGCAAAACAGCGTGGAATCAGCAACGACCAAGTTTGTGTACTGGTTGCCCGTGACCGTCGGAAGATGACCTTATCTGGCGTTCTTGGTCGTGGGCGCATCCGTACAACAAAGTTGGATGAGGCTATTGGTTCTCACCTTTCCAACTCCAACGTGCTCTGCACAGATTCCTGGCGCGCGTTCAGTTCCTATGCGAATGAAAAGGGATTGGAACATTACCGTTTCAAATCCGATGGGAAACAGCGTGTCAAGGGCGTTTACCATATCCAAAACGTCAATAGCTACCATAGCCGTCTGAAAAGATGGATGGACCGCTTCAACGGGGTTGCAACAAAGTATTTGGAGCATTACCTGGCGTGGTTCCGCTATCTCGACAGCAAGGACTATGAGAACACAACGTCGAATAAGAAGTACATGTTGGTCTCTTCATGTTTGTTTCCTGTGAAGGAGACAAACGCCAAACTTCGACGGATGGCTTACTGCTGAGCTTATCGGGCAGTTTAACTCAGCAATTTGTTTGATGGAGTCCTTGCCGAACATTAAAGATAGCAATCCAAAAGAAACTTATAAACATTCATTGTAATACCATTGAAAAGATAGTGCCAATCGTCCGAGGGCCGAAGTCTTGTATTGAATAACTTGCAGAGGCGTATTAGGACACAAAGGAGGCTTAACATGGGTAATACATTTAGCGGCTACAAGAAGGTAAATGGACTCAATATGTATTATGAAATCCACGGGAGTGGTAAACCACTAATTTTGCTCCATGGTCAGTTTGCTACTGCCAGCATGTTTTATCCAATATTGCCAGACTTGGCTCAACACCGTCAGGTAGTTTTAATTGAACAGCAAGGCCATGGCCATACTGCGGATATTAACCGTCCCTTAAGTTTTGCTCAAATGGGCCGTGATACCGCTGAACTTTTAAGTCAATTAGGAATCGCTGAAGCGGATGTGTTCGGATACAGTGGCGGTGGAACAATCGCACTGCAGCTAGCTAAGTCGAATCCTCACCTTATCCGTAAAATGGCACTAGCCTCGACCGTTTATAGTATGGATGGCTATTTTCCCTATATTGTCGAAGGCCTTAAACATGCTTCAGCCGAAGCTTTTCCATCCCAGATGAAGAAAGAATACGAACGTGTAGCCCCGCATCCTGAAAACTGGTCGAAGCTCATTGCCAAAGGCGCAGAGATGGCTAATAGCTTGAATAAAGAGGATTTTCTAGAACCGGCGCAGCTACAACATATTACTGTGCCCGTCCTACTCGTAATTGGAGATAATGATATTATTCGTCCAGAATACGCTCATGAGATGGCAAAGTTGCTTCACACCAAACTAGTAGTAGTGACTGGGGATCATGCTTCGTATATTACTACTCAACCTCAGCCATTGCTCGGTCATCTAAAAAAATTTTTCGAGCTATCCATTAATCAGTAATGTCAGGTAGCGTGGCAATATAAATAATGCACAAACGATCTTCCAAATGCTGAGCCTTCCTAGGTTTTAACGGGACACGATAGCAATTAATCGACATCTCAGTGGTGGCGGTTTTCCTTTGGTCGAAAATCAACATCAAGATTTAACATAGCCTTTGAAAAAAATTTGTTCTGAACCAGCGTACCATATTTTTCCTTGCATGAACTATAATGGGAGAAAGGAGGTGCCACCTATATGAACCGGCACAAATGGCTGCACGCTGAGCTTGACAGGTGGAAGGAGGAGGGGCTGATCGGGGAACCCCAGGCGGAAGCCCTGAAATCCCGGTATCCCGTCACATCTTATGAAACCACCAGTCTCATGATGTTTTTTGCTGCACTGTTGGTGGGAATTGGACTAATCTTCTTTATAGCCCACAATTGGAGTGAGATGCCCAATCTCTTGAAACTGGCCATTATTTTTGCAGGTATGATTGCCGTCTACGGTGCGGGGGAGTACCTCCGGGGCAAAGGCAGGAGTGCCATCGGGCTGTCTCTGATTTTTCTCGGAACCCTGGTGTTCGGTGCGGGGATCTTCCTGATCGGCCAAATGTTCCACATTGTCGCATACAATGCGGGTGCGCTGCTTGTCTGGTCAATTGCTACCGGGTCAATTGCCTGGGTCTACCGGAATCCCTTCATCATGCTGGTGGCTGTGGTTCAGTGGGCCCTTGCCGTGTGGTTCCAATTCGAGGAGTATCATAGGACCTCCTTGTGGTTTCTGTTGCTTGCAATCCCTTATCTGTTTGTCGCACGCAGATGGGAATCCCGTTTGATGCTGTTCCTGACGTGGATTGGTGTCGGAACAGGCGCCATATCCAACCTGGCCTATTACGATGCCTCTGAACTGTGGGTATACCCGGTGCTGCTTGCCGTTCTTGCATTGTCATTCACATTTGCCAACAGTCCGTTCCTTCCCATGTTTTATTACCCTTTGTTGATGTCGTTGTATGTCGCCATCACTTTGCAAGCCACTCTTTTTCGGGAAGACTGGCTGCGGATTGACCCTTCACCGGAAAGCTACTATGTGTATGCGGTGATCCTGTTAGGTATGGTTGTCTACTTATGGCGCTCCCAATTGACCGAGTATCTGCCGATTGCAGCCATTTACCTGCCGACTGCCGGCATTGACTATGTGGAGTTCCTTAACGCATCGCTTGCAATAGCTGTTCCCATTTATTTGATCTCGCTTGGTGAGCGCAAACGGGAAAAATCCTGGATCAATCACGGCACGATTCTCTTCCTGATCAGCGTGTTTGCGCTCTATGTAGTAAATGCCTGGACACTGATAGATTCATCCCTGTTCTTTGTGGTCGGGGGCATCTTGCTGTTTGCACTGGCTATCGTAATGGAGCGGCGGAGACGAAAGCTGCTTTCGTCGATTCGGGAGGTGGAGTAGATGAAGAAGAAACTTTGGATTCTGGTCCTCCTGCAGTGCCTGTTTCTGTTGGGTGTCGCCGGCCAGTATTATGCCGTACAGGTATTCGGGAAAGAGATCCTGTTAAAAGCGGTACCGGTTGACCCGCGGGATCCGTTCCGGGGAGACTTTGCCCGGCTTGGTTTTGAAATCTCCCGAATCCCTGCTCCGCAAGAGAAAAGTGACTGCAAAAGGGATTGCAAAATATTTGTACTGCTTGAAAAGAAGGGTCAGTATTATGTGTTCAAGGAAGCTTCCTTTGCTGACAAGTTTGAGCCGGAAGCGAATGAAGCGGTGCTCGTTGGAAAGGCCGTTTATCACTGGGAAAGTGAGCGGGAACTGCGGGTGACCTACGGGTTTGAACAAGTGTTTGTCGAAGAGGGAATGGGGAAGCCTCTGGAAGACCGGGAAGCCGAAGTGACGGTGGCGGTGAAAGTCTGGAATGGCAGACCGGTATTGAACCATGTGTATCTGAACGGACAATTGTACAAATAGGAAAACGGCCCTTGCCAAGGACAACCGGTCAAGGGCCGTTTGGCTTTGTGAGCCGATTTAATGTGCGTTCACTTCGGCCAACGCTACCGACTGATAAGCTTTGAAGAAGGTATCGCAGAAATGATCCCACTCGGCCGCAGCCTGCAGCGACTCATCGTTCACTTCTCCGAGGACCGGTTTCTGCAGGAGCGCCGCAAGTGAGTCTGCAAAATGTTTGATGTGTTCCAGCGGTGCTCCATCCAGAACACTTGCCACAAAGTCAGTCGGGGAATACCAGTCTGTCACGCGTTGGATATCCCGGTAGATTTGCGTTAGCAGGAGATTGCGCGGACCTTCCCATTGTTCATTTACAACGGCGTCGCGGAAGATTCGCGGCAGGGAGGAGAATTCCTCCATAACGCCATGTCCCGCATACATCGAGATGGCATTCTTAAGCACCTCAATTGCCTCTTTGGTGGTGCCGATTTTTTGCAGCAGAATCAGTTCCCGCAGATTGAAAAGCTGCTTTCGGATTTCAAGCGGTTCATTGGATTTGAGTCCCGGCTGCAATGGTTTTTCCAGACGCAGGAACAGATCGTAGACTTTGAAAGCGCCTGCAGTTGCCCGTTGGGCGGCATTCTCAATCTGTTTCAACTGGTTGGCGGCCAGTGGATAGCTGCTGACCTTGCGGTCAAACACACTTCGGAAGTCACTGTACAATTTGGCTTCCCGGGCAGCACGCAGCATGTAACCGGCACTGCCAAGTCCAATTTCCAGGCGGGACAGGGTCAGCACGATTCCGACCGCTACCGCAATCCCTTTATCCGCAGGTCCGACCGGATAGGCAAGGGCTCCGTCATAGTTGATTTCCGCCGTCGGCAGCTCGGCGGTTCCCATTTTCCACTTGATCCGGTTGATTTGATAACCGTTTCGAATTTCCCGTTCTTTGTTGCCCGGGAGCCAGGCTGGAACGATAAATGTCGTGATTTTGTCAGTGCCAGTTATTTTGGCTGTGACGACTGCGTAGTCCGCATGGGCAGCCGAGCAGAAGAATTTGTTGCCATACAGCCGGAAGTATTTGCCGTCGGGGACGGCCTCCAGCACGTTCTTCGGCAAATCTGAACCGCCCTGGATTTCGGTCATGAACTGGGCTCCGATGGCAAATTCTCCATTGCGTCCTTCTTTCGCGTGAATCAGAATTTCATACAGTTCCGGAATATCCGGATTTGGGAACTGTTCCAGCAACCCGATCAAACCATGAGTGCAGGTGAGGGGGCAGGTAACGCCGGATTCCCCCAGTTCGTGTGTCAGCATTCGTTTGACAAAGCTTTCCCATGGCGTGACTTTGCTTGAGAAAAAGCCTGATCCGAACACTTCCTGTTCCAGGATGTGGACTTCCATGGGACGAACGATCCGGTCAATGCGGTGGTTGTGGGCGTCATAGTGCAGCATGTAAGGCCGTACTTCCGGACGGGCGATGCGTTCGGACAGTTGGTTCCATCTGGAGGAAACTGTCGGCGAGAAAGCCAGCAGTTTCTCGTGCACTTCCGCAAATTCATTTCCTGCGAACTTTTTCAATGCTTTCTGCAGGAAAGTTTCGTCCCGGTACCAGTCCAGTTTTTCCCGGAGGGCCAAAAACTCATCGAAGGAATACGGATTGGCACCTCTCGTTTGCGGACGGTCGATTGTCATACTCATCGAACCCCATCTCCTCTCGTTTTTTGAGCAAATAGATTGACAACACATAATCGTCAGAAATATTATATAGTTAAGTTTACGTTAACGTCAACTGGAGGTTGTGAAATGACAGCGGAACGACTTTACTCAATAAGCGAATTGGCTTCCATGTTTGATATCAGTTCCAGAACCATCCGTTATTACGAGGAGGTGGGGTTGCTATCTTCAGAATCAAGGGACAGCAACACACAGCAGCGTTACTACACCAATGCGGAACGGAGACGGCTGAAATTAATCCTCCGGGGAAAGAAACTGGGCTTCAGCTTGCAGGAAATCAAGGAAATGGTGGATCTGTACGAATCCAATCCGGAAGGGGAGGAGGAGGTGCGCCGCATTGTCCAATATGCGGATAGGAAGCTGCAGGAGATTGAAGAGCAGATCTCACAACTGGAAATGCTGAAAGACGAGATATTGGCCCACAAGGAAAAATTCTTGCAGAGAAAGGGAGAGGGAAAATGAATGCTAACGGAATTACCATTCATGGTGTACTTGAACGAAACGCGAGAAAGTATCCTGACAAGGAGGCATTCATTAGCGCAACCAATCGTTTGACCTATGCCAAAATGAACGAAACTTGCAACCGGATCGCCAGATACTTGCAGGATCGAGGTTTGCGGAAGGGTGACCGGGTTGCGGTTATGTCAAGAAACAACGAGCATTTCTTCTATGCCTATTTCTCATTGATAAAACTCGGAGCCATCCCGATGTCAATCAATATCCGGTTGACATCGAACGAACTGGAAGTCATCCTTCGCAACTCAAATGCCGCAGGAATCTTCTACGAGAAGGAATTGCTGCAAACAGTGCAGTCACTTACTCAATCATTCCCGCTGCAGCATACATTTTGCATCCAAGATACTGCGCAGGAGGCGGAATCCTATTCGGAAGACAACTTGAATTTGCCGATCGATTCACGGGAAGTATGTGAAATATTGTTTACATCGGGAACCACAGGTGTGCCAAAAGGTGTCCTGTTCAACCATGAACGAATTCTGTCCATTGCATACGGCATCTCCATCGAGTTTCAATTGACAAGAAATGATCGCATGCTGACCATTATGCCGTTGTCCCACTCGGCGCCTCTCAATACGTTTTTTATCAGCGGTTTATATTGCGGCTGTACCCACGTATTGAGCGATTTCACTCCGCAGGCGTTCCTGGAATGGATTCACAAGGAGAAAGTCACCTTTGTGTTTGCCGCTCCGGTGGCCTATCTGATGGCTGCCAAAGATCCGCGACTGCAACAGTATGATCTGTCGAGCATAAGGGTTTTCGCATACGGCGGGGGTCCGCTTGCGCTGGTTTCCTACGAACGCGTGCGGGAAGCGTTTCAGAATGACAATTTCTTTCAGGTGTACGGCCTGACGGAAGCCGGACCGAACGGAAGCCTCCTGCGTCCGGAAGAGCATCTGACCAAAGCCGGAAGCATCGGGAAAAATACGGCAGTCAACATGGAATTCAGGGTGGTTCGTGCCGACGGAAGTGAAACGGCGCCAGGCGAATTCGGAGAAATCATCTTGTCGGGAGACAGCTTAATGCTGGCGTATGACAACAATCCGCAGGCAACAACCGAAACAATCCGCGACGGCTGGGTGTATACAGGCGATATTGCATATAGGGACGAGGACGGGTATGTTTACATCGTTGACCGCAAGAAAGACGTGATTATCTCCGGCGGAGTGAACATTTACCCGAGAGAGATTGAAGAGGTGCTTGCCAAGCATCCTGCCGTGCTCGAATCCTGTGTGATCGGGGTACCGCATGAGGAATGGGGAGAAACAGTCAAAGCTGTCGTCGTGCCAAAAGCCGAAGTTACAGAAGAGGAATTACGGGAATTTGTGGCGGGTCATCTTGCGGATTACAAGTGTCCCCGCTTGTATTCATTCGTACAGGAACTGCCTCGAAACGCCAGCGGAAAGATCCTGAAACAACAGGTGAAAAAAATGTGATACCATCATAACGTAAGAATGGTGGGAGGTGCCGGCATGCTTGAGGTATTCAAACACGGTGAAGTGACGGCTGTTAAGGGAACAGTCCATTTGGGAGGTTCCAGCCTGGATGTTTTTGTGTATCTGGTGGACGGCATGTTGGTAGACGCGGGGCCGCAACGTCTGGAGAAAGAATTGGCCGATTATTATCAAACAATTGACTGTGATCTGGCGGCGTTCACACATTATCACGAAGATCACACCGGCATGGCTTTCTGGCTCAGGAAGAATAAACAGATCCCTCTATATATCCACCCATCGTCAATCGAAACCTGCGCAAGGACCGGTGATTATCCACTCTACAGGCAGATGTTCTGGGGAACCCGGAAAGGGTTTACCGCATTGCCCGTGGGAGATTCTATACATTCGAGGCGCTATTCGTGGCAAGTCATCCCGACACCCGGCCATTCGAGTGACCACTTGGCCTATCTGAACCGGGAAACGGGTGTACTGTTTACCGGGGATCTGTTTATAATGCCAAAAACAAAAATAACTCTGCAAGAAGAATCAACCCCGCAGGTGATGGATTCCATCAGGACGTTACTCAAGCATGACTTTGCAGAAATGTTTTGCAGTCATGCCGGTTACATCCCCGACGGGAAAAAGGCTTTGGCGATGAAATTGGATTATCTTGAGAATATGGCCGGAGAAATCATGCGCCTGCATGGAGAGGGCTTGTCCGTGGAGGAGATCAATGACAAACTGTTTCCGCAAAAGTATCCGATTGTAATGCTTTCGGACGGGGAGTGGGGTTCCATCCACATAGTCCGTTCGGTGATAGAATCTGCCCGTTTATAAAAATACTTGTCAAAATAACGATAGAGCACCCTGTCAGAGGGTGCTCTTTGTGCAGTTACAACTCAAAACGATCGGAAATATGGTGGATTTTGGCAGAGAGTTCCTGTAGACGGTTGTTTTGTTCTGCCAGCATTTCGGTCGCATTGTATTGCATTTCTCCGGTCGCTGCCACTTCCTGTGCCGAGGAAGCGAATGATTCTGAAATCTCCCGAACATTTTTAATGTGTTCTTCAATGGAATCCACGTCTTGCAATATTTCCTCCATCACGGCAGCATTGCCGGTGGTGTGCAAGGCGGTGGTTGATGATTTGTCCGTCAGCACCTGAATGATCGATTGCAAATCCTTTACCAGCTTGAGCCCCCGGTCAACTTCCTGCCTTTCAGCTTGCACGACAGTTGCCGCTTCTTGTGACTTCTTGCTGATATTTCCTGCAAGATGCATTACCTGGGAAGCCACTTCATCCGAACGGGAAGCAAGCTTGCGCACCTCATCCGCCACAACTGCAAAGCCTCTTCCTTCCTGACCGGCCCTGGCCGCCTCGATTGCTGCATTTAACGACAACAGGTTGGTTTGTTCGGCAATATCCCGGATGTCCCGGATCATCTGTTCGATGCCGGCAGCTTGTTCTTCCAGTTCCTGCATGGTAGATTCGGACATCATGCTAGCCTGTTGGATCCGCTGCATCTGCTTTTGGAGGGTGTCAGTCTTATCCATTCCGGTCTTGGCAGATCCTTCTGCCTCCCGGGAAAGTTCGCTGGTTGCTTGCAAGTCAGATCCAACATGCCGGATTTTCCGGTTGATTTCTTTTAACACCTGTTCCGTTTCCTGTACCAGCTTGGTCTGCTCAACGGATCCGCCGCTGATTTGCTGAAGGCTTGCTGACAGCTGTTGGGATGCTGCCAACAGATCCCGTACCATATCCCCCTGTTTGCTGCTGATGTCCTGAGTGGAGTGGGACGTATGGCGCAGTTCCGTCAGGATATTGTGCATTCCGATAGCCATTTTGTTGATTTCAAATGACATTTGGCCCAGTTCATCCCGGCGTTTGGTTTCTGCTCTTGCATTCAACTTGCCCGAGGAGATGGATTTGGTGACGGAGGTCCAATTTCTCCAACTGTGCATATATGTCCGGAAGACAAACTGAGCGGCAACGCCAGCCAGAGCAACAGCCATTGCGGAAATCAGGGACCGTGTCAGGACGGAATCCCCCGTCCACATTCCGGCAACTGCCAACAGTACCGGAAACGAGGAGGCTGCAAACAGTTTCCACTTTATCGACAGTGTGGAAACGACCACTCCCAAACGCAAACTGTAAAGAGGCTTGCCGTTGACCCGTACCGGAACCGATGCATCCACCAACACTTCACCGGTGTTACGGTGATAAAGCTGGATGAGCGGTTCAAGGGTAAGTGCTGCCTTCATCCCGACGGGATCGTTAAAAAGAATTCCTTCCCGCAGCCGGTTGGTGTGCAGGAGGCTGAAGCCGTCCCTGTTCACCAGCACAAAATATTCATCGTCACCAAGCATTCTGTCATACAGAATGCGCAAATCCTGCTTAGCATCTTCAATAGAGCGACTTGTCAGCAGACGCTCGGTTTCTGCCGCAGCATTCCGGACTTTATTCAAAGCTTTTCTTTCCAGTTTGGAGTTGCTCTTCACAAATACGGCCTCCTTTGCAAACCAAGTATTCATTAAGAGGTCGAACAAAACTTGTACCGGTTGCCAAAAATATCAGAGTATTGCTAATAAGGTAACTTATTAATTCTATAAAAATTTTCACAATCCTGTTTTCTCAAAAAAAATACCCCCTTTTACAGGGGATGGACAAACAAGAGGCAGCTTTACTATTAAAGTTCAAAGCGATCCGAGATCTTGTGGATTTTGTCCGACAACTCCCGCAAACGGTTGTTCTGGTCTGCCAGCGTTTCAGTGGCGTTGTACTGCATTTCTCCAGTGGCGGCCACTTCCTGTGCAGCAGAAGCAAAGGATTCGGAGATTTCCCGGACTTTTTCAACCTGAGCTTCGATATAATCGACTTCTTGCAGAATCTTTTCCATCATGGTTGCGTTTTGGGTGGTGTGAGATGCGGTGACGGATGATTTATCCGTCAGGATCTGAATGATCGTTTGCAACTCCCGAACCAATTGGAGCCCCTGGTCAACTTCCTGTCTTTCCTCCTGCACGATGGCCGCCGCTTGTTGTGACTGTTTACTGATGTTTCCGGCAAGCACCATGACTTGGGAAGCCACTTCGTCAGAACGGGCAGCGAGCTTTCTCACTTCGTCCGCCACAACGGCGAAGCCTCTGCCTTCCTGTCCGGCTCTTGCCGCTTCGATAGCTGCGTTTAGAGCCAGCAGGTTGGTTTGTTCGGCAATATCACGGATGTCTCGAATCATCTGTTCAATCCCGATCGCGTGCCGTTCCAGTTCCTGCATGGCGGACTCGGCTGTCAGGCTGGCCTGCTGGATCCGCTGCATCTGGGACTGCAGGTGGCCTGTTTTGTCCATGCCTGTCACAGCGGATGCTTCGGCCTCACGGGACAGTTCGCTTGTCGATTTCAGGTCGGAACCCGTCTGCCTGATTTTGGAGTTGATTTCTTTCAATACCTGAACGGTACCCTGCACCACCTTGGTCTGCTCCATGGCGCCGCCGCTGATTTGCTGCAGGCTGGCTGAGAGCTCTTGCGAAGCGGCCAGAAGATCCCGTACCATATCTCCCTGCTTGATGCTGATATCTTGTGTGGAGATGGAAGCGTTGCGCAACTCCGACAGAATGTTGTGCATGCCTAGAGCCATTTTGTTGATTTCGAAAGACATCTGCCCCAATTCATCCCGGCGCTTTGTCTGGGCTCTTGCCTGCAGCTTTCCCGAGGATATGGATTTGGTGACGGAAACCCATTCCTTCCAAAGACGGTGGAATGTACGAAAACTGAACTGACTGACAAGGATTGCCAGAATAATGGATGCAATTGCAAGAAATGTGTTGATAACCGGGGACTGGTTGGTCCAAATCCCAAATGCCGGCAACAAAACGGGTATGACAGAAGCTGCAAGCAATTTCCATCTCCAGGAGAGAGTAGGAATGACCACACCCAATCGCAAGTTAAATGCCGCTTTCCCTTGAATCCGGATGGGAATGGCTGCATCCAGCAGGATTTCCCCGGTGTTTCGGGGATACAATTGCGCGATTGGCTCCAGTGTTTGTGCTGCTTTCAATTCAATCGGATTGTTAAAGTGCAACCCCTCCCGCATGCGATTGGTATGCAGGAGCGCCAAACCGTCTTGGCGAGAAACCAGCAACATGTACTCATCGCCTGCAAGGTTGTTTTCAAGGATGCTGCGAAGTTCCGGTATTGCTTCTTCAAAGGGGCGGGCTGCCAACACCCGTTCCAGTTGATTTGCTGTAGTTTGGACTTTATGCAGGGATTTTTTTTGAAGTTTGGCAGGTAGTTTCATGAAAGCCTCCTAAAAATTCATTAAAACAAAAGAAGGTTGTATAAGTAATTATTCTTTTATAAATAATTATTCACGAAAAATTCCGATACTCCTTGTCAATTTCGTTGTAATCCAACAAAAAATTCCCTGTCAAAGACAGGGAATCAGGATCCGTTGTTCTGCTGCAACTGTCATGCCAGCTTGTTGGATCCGCGTTCAAACAGGGGTCAAGAGCCGATATATTTGGCATACAAACTTCTGGCCACTGTCGGGTCGTTGGTTCCCTGGACCAGGACGCGGCCATCCGGGAATATGACAAGCCGCTGTCCGCCAATTTGGAACCGGAGCAGAAATTTGTTCCGTTCCACCAAACCCAATTTTGACAACCGGCTCTCCAGAAGATCCAAGTTGAGTTGCATATCGGAAACAGGTGAGATCTGGACAGTGTCCCGCCCGCACAAATTGGTAGGTTCCGTACCGGAGCGAGGCTCCAAGTAATCAAATTCCCGTTTGCCGCAACAGGGACAATCGGCTCTTTTGGCTTTGGCCACATTCACTTCTGTCAGGTAATGATCCCAAACGGAGATGTTCAGCATGGAGGGGCGAAGCGATTCCCTATCACCAACAAGCAGTTTCATCGCTTCAACAGCCTGAAACGATGCCACGATGTGTATCAAAGGTCCAATCACGCCGGCAGTGTCACAGGTCTGCGTGGTACCGGGAGCAGGTGCCGATTCAAACAGGCATCGCAGGCAAGGGGTGATACCCGGGCGGATCGTCACCGTCATTCCATGCGCGCTCACACCGCCGCCATAAATCCAAGGGATTCCGTGTTTGACACATACGTCGTTAATTAAGAAGCGAACTTGAAAGTTATCGGTGCCGTCCAGGACCAGGTCCACGTCCGACAGCAAAGATTCGGCGTTGTGCCAAGTCAGATCGGCAATTACGGGTTCCACCGACACACCGGAGTTGATTGTTCGAAGTTTTTCGGCGGCAGCCGCAGCTTTTGGCAGCCCTTCCCTGGCATCGTTCTCGTCATACAACATTTGTCGCTGCAGGTTGCTGGGTTCAACAAAGTCACGGTCAATGATACGGACATAACCAACGCCGGCCCTGACCATATGATTGGCCAGCACAGTGCCAAGGGCTCCCATGCCGACTACTGCCACCCGGCTTTTCAACAGCTTTTGTTGGCCTTCTTCTCCAATTGGAGCAAACAGAATTTGTCTGGAATAACGTGTTGCATCCATTTCAACTGTCCTCCCAACAGGCGGGGAATCCTTACTCCAGGGGATTCACCAGCGGATTCCAGGGGCCTTGCTGGTGTCCTTTCCACTCCGAGCCGTCTTCCCAAATTTCTTTTTTCCAGATGGGCACGACCTGCTTCAATCGTTCAATCGCATAGCGGCCCGCTTCAAAGGAGGCAGCCCGGTGGGGGGTTGCCACCGCGATCATGACGGAAGCTTCCTCAATCTCCAGTCTTCCGATCCGATGACTGATGGCCACTTGTGTGCCAGGCCATTTTTCTTCAATTTCGGCTGCAATCTCCGCCATTTTCTTCACAGCCATTTCGGGATAGGCTTCGTACTCTAACAGCACCGTACGCTGTCCGTGGGTAAACTCCCGAACGGTTCCCACAAAGGTAAGAATGGCACCCGCATAGGGATTGGATACCTTTTGTATGATTTTGTCGGCTGATAACGGCTCCGAAGTAATCTCAAAGCGGGCATCGGCTCCGGAACCACCGGATACAGGCGGGATTACGGCAAGCTCATCCCCGTTTCTGATTACGGTATGAAAATCGGCATATTCCTGATTGACCGAAAAAAAACTTTTTGCCAAAAGATCGGCCGCATTTGGGAATGCCTCTTGCAGTTTGGCAAGCAGATCCGCAACAGTTGCACCTTCTTCCAAAGATACCGTATATTCCCGCTGTCCGGTCGCTTCCGCGACACCTGCAAAAAATCGAACTTTCAATGTCATTACTGTTCACCCCGTAAAAAACATATCATACAAGCAGGAGAGTTCCAATGATTTATGCTATAATACATGTAATTATATCTCCGAATCCGCATTCCTAAGGTAAAAGTTCAGCAAACATTTCACTATGGATAGCGGATCGACAGGGATATGGCGGAAACGCTTTATCCTCCCGAATTTGGAAAGGAGATTGAACAATGGAACCATTGGCAGTCGTACCTTACACAGTGAATCGTACATTGACGGACAAGTTTGGAAGAGTTCATGACTACCTGCGGATTTCCCTGACCGACAGGTGCAATCTGCGCTGCGTGTACTGCATGCCGGAAGAAGGCATGCAGTTCATGGAAAACGACAAACATCTCACGTTTGACGAAATTGAAGCCGTGGTCCGCATGGCAGCGAAGCTGGGAGTTCGCCGCTTGCGCCTGACAGGCGGAGAGCCGCTGGTTCGGCCCAATGTGGAGAAGCTTGTCAGCCGTCTGTCTGCCATCCCGGGAATTGAAGACATTGCGCTGACGACCAATGGAATCTTCCTGGCGCAGAAGGCAGAGAAGCTGAGGAAGGCCGGAGTGACCCGCGTCAACATCTCACTGGATTCCATGAAGCAGGAACGATTCGCAAAGATTACGCGAGGCGGCGATGTCAGCAAGGTTCTGGCCGGACTGGAGGCTTCGTTTAGGGTCGGTTTCAACCCGATCAAGCTGAATGTCGTCCTTATGAACCGGTTCAACGATGATGAAGTGGATGATTTCCTCCGCATGACCCTGGAACGGGAGGTTCATGTTCGCTTTATCGAATACATGCCGATTGGACACGATGATAACGGCTGGCGGGACTTGTATCTGCCGCTGGAATATGTAAAGGAAAGATGTGAAGCCATGGGAATGACGCCCGAGCCAACTCAGTCGGTGTTTGGCAACGGCCCGGCCGAGTACTTCAGGCTGCCTGGCGCAAAGGGATCCTTTGGTTTGATTCACCCGGTCAGCGATCATTTTTGCGAGAGCTGCAACCGGTTGCGTTTGACTGCCGACGGCAACATCAAGCCTTGTCTGTTCTGGCAGGATGAATTCAATGTCCGCAAATATATCGGGGATGAGCAAGCGTTGGAAGACTTGTTTTTCCGTGCGCTTGACATCAAGCCGGAGAGCCATGAAATGGCCAAGGTGTTGTTTGGCGAAGAATTGAGTCACGAACCCACGGTAAGGCGGATGTCGCAAATCGGCGGGTAAGGGAGAGCATATGACCAAGGAATTGACGCATTTCAACGAACAAGGGCGCGCCCATATGGTAGACGTCTCGGACAAACAGATAACGCAGCGTACAGCCACTGCCTATGCAAGAATTACCATGCTGCCTGAAACTCTCACCCGGATCCGGGAAGGGAAGATGGCGAAAGGGGACGTACTGGGAGTGGCTCAGGTTGCCGGCATTATGGCTGCCAAGAAGACATCCGACATCATTCCCATGTGTCATCCTTTGCCGTTAACCAAGGTGGACATCCGGTTTGAGGAACGTCCCGAAGAGAATGCCCTCGACATTTACGGCACCTGTAGGGTTACAGGTGTCACAGGAGTGGAAATGGAAGCGTTGACTGCAGTTTCCGTGTCCGCCCTGACGGTATACGACATGTGCAAGGCCATTGATAAAGGCATGGTGATCTCCAATATTTGTTTACTGGAGAAAACAGGCGGCAAGAGCGGAGACTATCGGCGCGGCAATATCTGAATACAAACATACCGGAAAGCGGGGATTGGATTATTCCCCGCTTTTATAATTTTCGGGATCTGCAGGCATCCCTCTGACACTTAAGTTCTGACGTTCAACAAGTACACCGTTTTTTGCATTTTCGGGTATGACACCACCGCCGTCATTTTCCATCGAATCCTTATCCTCTCTTGTATCATCTTCATTTGCATAATGAACGTCATCGTACATATCGCATAGACCTCCTCTCGGTGCTTCCATTTAGTTATTTTTCGTTTTGTATGAAAAATATGCTGGAAATCCATACTAGTCCCAAAGATCATCCTGAAAGGGAAGGATTGGGCGGTATGGCGACGGTTTCTAAACTTCAACGGACCGAACCGGTTCGCGCAGCCGGATATGTGCGCTGTGACACCAAAACCAAGCATTTGATTCCCCGCTTGCGGCCTTTTGAAATTGCCATACTGGCCCATGAAGATCTGGATGAGATCGCGGCCAAGGGATTGATTGAAGCAAGGGTCTCCGCAGTTGTCAACACCAGATGTTCCATGACGGGACGTTACCCGAACCGGGGTCCGTTGTTGTTGCTTCAAGCAGGTATTCCACTCCTTGATATGGTCGAAAACGACATTGACGATGAAGTGCCGAGTCTGTTGGATGTGGTCCAAGACGGCGATTTTATGACGATTATTGGCGGGTCTCTCTATGTTCAGGATCGTTATGCAGGCCAGGGAAAAATGGTGACTCTGGAAGAAATCGGTCAGAGAATGGCGATTGCAAGAATGAATTCCTCCACCGAACTCCACCGGTTTCTTGATAACACTTTGCAGCACGCAGCCCGTGAGAAGGACTTTTTCCTGGGTCCCTTGCCCGTACCCGACCTGAAGGTCCGGATACAGGGAAGACATGCTCTGGTCGTGGTGCGCGGCAGCACATACCAGGAGGATCTGCAAACGATCGCCCATTACATAAAAGAACAAAAACCGGTCGTAATCGGTGTTGACGGGGGGGCGGACGCTTTGCTTCAAGCCGGTTTTCACCCGGATCTGATCGTAGGGGACATGGACTCTGTAACGGACAAAGCGTTGACCTGTGGAGCGGAACTGTTGGTTCATGCATATACGGACGGACGGGCTCCCGGATTGAAACGGGTGCAAAGTCTGGGATTGAAGGCCCACATATACGCGGCACCCGGCACCAGTGAAGATATTGCCATGCTGGTGGCGCATGAAATGGGAGCGTCTTTGATTGTCGCCGTTGGGACTCATACGAATATGATAGATTTTCTCGAAAAAGGGAGGAAAGGTATGGCCAGCACACTTTTGACCCGGTTGCGTGTCGGCCCCAAACTGGTTGATGCAAAGGGTGTCAGCCAATTGTACCAGACAAGCATGACCTGGAAATCCCTTGCCGTGGTGATGGTGGCAAGTCTCATACCGGTGGCGGTGTTGGCGGCCGTCAATCCGGTCGTTCGAAATATCCTTCGAATTCTCTATTTGAAATTGAAACTGTTGTTTGTTTAGGGGGTGACCGGGTGTACGGGTACCGTTACCATCTTACCACGATCATTGCAGTCTTTATGGCGTTGGGAATTGGCATTTTGTTGGGAGGTTCCGCAGGTCAGGAATTGTTTCCGAAAGAGCAGTTGTCCCTGATGAACCGCCTGGAAGAGAAATATAACGCCGCAAGGGCCGAGAATGTGAAATATAACCGCAAAGTAACGGAATTGATGCGACAGACCAGCCAATTGGATCACGCCTTGGGGCAGTTGGCCAATTCTTATATGAAGCAGAAATTGACGGGCAAGAAGATTGTCCTGATCCAGATGGAAAAAGGAGACCCGGCAAGAGTGGCTGACTGGCTGCAAAGTTCGGGGGCACAGGTGCAGGCGGTGATCAGAGTGAAAGACCCGGAACTTGTGCTTGACGCGGCCTCCTTGCCGGTGCTTGCGCAGGGCCTGGGGTTGCCAGGTGAAACGAACGGCACCATGGTACTCGCTCATTCGGCCAAGTCGCTGGCTGACAGCATAGCCGGAATCTCAATCGCCAATTGGCCAGGAATTCTAAAGGAAAAAGGCTGGATCGACATTCAAGGGCATTTGGGCACACCTCCAGATGCCGTTCTTCTGTTGTCGGGACCGGGTCGCAGCCCGCAGCTGCGGCTTCAACTGTTTGATGTTCCGTTAATCAAAGAGATCCTCAAACAAAATCTGCGTGTGATCGGTACCGAAAGAACCGACAATGAAATATCAGCCATACCGGCTTACCGGAACCTTGGGATTTCCACGGTGGACAATCTGGATCAAGCCAGCGGCCTGCTGGCGGCTGCTGAACTGATAAGCGGAAAAGAAGGAAACTTCGGTATCAAACCAACAGCCCAGTCTTTGCTGCCCATGTGGGATAACCAACCGATTGGGGCATCTGCGGGAGGCGATTAAGCATGCGTGTAGGGGTGATTATCCCTGCCTATAACGAAGCGGAGCGCATTGGCGCTACCATTCAGGCAGTTCAATCCTTGCCCGAAGTGAACGAAGTGCTGGTCGTGGATGACGGATCGACAGATGACACCACATCCGAATCACTCCGGGCGGGAGCCCGTGTGGTTTGGCACCAGCGGAACTATGGCAAAGGTCAGGCGTTGCGCACCGGTTTTCAGTCCATTCAAAGCGACATTGTGGTGGTTGTGGACGCGGATATGGGAGAAGGGGCCTGCGAAATCCGCAAGCTGATCCAACCTGTAATGGAAGGTGTCTCGGATCTGACCATTGCTGCCTTTCCGCCACCGGAAGGGAAAAACGGGTTTGGCCTGGTAAAAGGGCTGGCCGTTTGGGGAATCAGAAGGTTGACCGGGTTCGTCGCCAGTTCCCCGCTGTCCGGCCAACGGGCCTTTCGCAAAGAGATAATCAGCCGCCTCTCCCTGTCGGACGGATATGGGGCTGAAGTTGCCATGACAATCGACGTCTTGCGGGCGGGATTTCGCGTGAGTGAGGTTCCGGTGGCCATGTACAACAGGGAGTATGGAAGGACACTTAGGGGGTTTTTGCATAGGGGAAGACAATTTGTTCATGTTCTGAGGGCACTGGCGGAGCGCTGGGAGGATTCCGGAGAAATGCCGTCAGCGGAAGAACCCACATCCAGTTGGAGGTAGACTGATGAATCTTTGGCAACAGCCGGACTGGGATGGCTGGCTTTCTGCGATCACCGGATTCATTTTATGTACAGGTGCGACACGAATTGCAGTCCCGGGTTTTTGCAAGATGTTGGCCAAAGCGGGTCTTACAAGGCCAAATTTCAAAGGGCAACAGATACCGGTGGGTGCAGGTGCAGTCATGTACCTGGTGTTTGCTCTGGTGGGGTTATTGCTGATTATTTTGGACAAGCTGATGCAGCAGGCTCCTCTGCTGGGACCGGTTTTGACTCTTGCTTCCGGAATGGCTTTCCTGGGGCTGGTGGATGATGTGGCAGGAAACCGCGAAACCAGTGGTCTTAGGGGGCATTTACGCAAATGGATACGTGAAGGGGAACTCACTACCGGTTTTGTGAAAGCGTTGTGTGGGGCAGGATTTGCGTTGGGGGTTGCCGTTTGGGGATCCCCATATACCGGAATGTCGTTTTCGTGGTTCGGGAATGTGATTGCCGATGCCATGGTGATTGCATTGATGGCCAATTGGATCAATTTGTTGGATGTTCGTCCTGGCAGGGCGTTAAAGGGAAGTCTGCTGACAGTGGCCGGACTGATCTATTTTGCTTCATATGAGGCCTTGGTTCCCTTGTCTTTGCTGACCGGTGTTGCGCTTGGGTACTATCCTGCGGATATCAGGGCAAAAGCGATGATGGGCGATGTGGGGTCGAATTTTCTGGGAGCGGTTATCGGCTATGCTGCGGTGGCAACCTTCAATTTCAAGGCAACCCTGATGGTACTGGCCAGTTTGTTGGCGCTTCACTGGTATACGGAGCATCGTTCGTTAAGCGATTTGATTGCAAACAACAAATGGCTTGATTGGATGGATCGGTTCGGCCGGGGGGAGGCGCGTTAAGCCGCGCCTTATTGCCGGCCTTTTTTCTTTATTTCCTGTTCGATCTTCCAGGCAGGCTTGCGGACAATGCCACGCTTCTTGTCCCGGTAGTAGATGAAGCCGCCAAGAAAGAACAGTCCGCCAACCATCAGAATGCTGCCTATCAGAACGCGCCACCAGATGATAACCGACGGATCTGCGATATTATCCATAACGGCCACCCTGATCATGTTGAGCCCGTACCCGGCCAACAGAAAAATCGAAATCAAGATGATCCATGACACCAAGCGAAGCATCGGAATCCCTTCCTTTCACGCCTCAATATACAGTACGCTGCCGTTCGGCACAAGAGCAAGGATTTGTTTTTGTTTACGGCACCCGTTTTTAAGTGTAGAATGAGCGTGAAAAATAGTTCTTGCACATTATTTCATAAATCAGGTCGGGTGAGGGTATGAAACGGGTTCTGTTGGTTGGAGCCGGCAAAGGAGGCACTTCCATTCTTCGGGTCTTAACGGAAAGAGGAAGGATTCAGGTGGTTGGAGTTGCGGATTTGGATGAGAGCGCGCCCGGAATCCGGTTGGCCAAAAAAATGGGCATTCCCACAAGCAGTTCTTTTGAATCCTTCCTGGACGACCGATTGGATCTGATAATCGAAGCAACCGGTTCGGAGGATGCGTTTCAGTCGATCTCACTCCGGAAACCTGATCAGGCATTGCTCATTCCCGGAGATATCGCGCAACTGCTGATCTCCCTGATTGAGGACAAGGAGCGGTTGATTAAACGCTTGACGCAGCAGCGTCACGAATTGGACGTTATATTGAATTCCACCCATGACGGTATGATTGCCGTAGATCGCCAAGGGATCATCACGCTGTTTAATGCTGCCGCCGAGCGGATTACCGGTATCACGGCCGAAGCGGCCATTGGCCGGGCGGCTCGAGACGTGATTCCCAACACACGGCTTCACTTCGTGCTTCAATCAGGACATCCGGAATTGAACCAGCTTCAATCGCTTGGGAACACAAGGATTATTACAAATCGGGTACCGGTGACTGATGACAAAGCGGTTATCATTGGGGCCGTGGCCGTATTCCGTGATGTGACGGAAGTGCAGGAATTGGTCGCTGAAGTGACCAATTTGAAAGAAATCCAATCTCTTCTCAGCGCCATTATCAATTCTACGCAAGACGCGATTTCGGTTGTGGACGAAAGGGGGCACGGACTGCTGATTAACCCTGCCTATACCCGTTTGACCGGACTGACGCAAAACGAAGTAATCGGGAAACCGGCAACAGTCGATATTGCCGAGGGGGAGAGCATGCATATGCGGGTTCTGAAGACCGGACAACCGGTACGGGGTGTTCAGATGAAAGTGGGTCCCAACCGAAGGGAAGTCATGGTCAACGTTGCCCCGGTATTGGTAAAAGGGCAATTGAAAGGCAGTGTGGCGGTCATTCAGGACATCT
>NZ_BDUF01000109.1:194488-230168 GCF_002335525.1 Effusibacillus lacus | reverse complement strand
CAGAAATCAAAAAATTGACCGAAGAACTGGACCAAGCCAAAAAGCTGATCCGCAAACTGGAGGCAAAATACACGTTTGACGATATCATTGGGACATCCGGTGAAATGCAGATGGCCATCGAGCAGGCGAAAGTTGCGGCCCAAACTCCTGCTACCGTTCTGCTCCGGGGAGAATCGGGAACCGGGAAGGAAATGTTTGCTCACGCCATTCACAGCGACTCGGTCCGGCGATATAACCAGTTTGTGCGGGTAAACTGTGCCGCCATCTCGGAGACACTTCTCGAAAGCGAATTGTTCGGGTATGTGGAAGGGGCATTTACCGGCGCCGTACGCGGAGGAAAGAAGGGGTTGTTTGAAGAGGCTTCGGGCGGAACCATTTTCCTTGATGAGATTGGAGAACTGTCGGTCAGCACCCAGGCAAAGATTTTGCGCGTGCTCCAGGAGAAAGAAATCCTGCGAGTCGGTTCTTCCAAACCTGTCTCTGTGGATGTGCGGGTGATTGCCGCCACACATGTGGATCTGGAACAGGCAATACGCAACGGACGTTTCCGGGAGGATCTTTACTACCGCCTGAACGTCTTGCCCATAGTGATTCCGCCCTTGCGGACCCGCAAACAGGATTTGCCTGCTCTTTGCATGAGGCTGATTCACAAGTTCAATCAGGAATACGGACGGAATGTGGAAAGGATTTCTGAAAGTGCCCTGGCCCGGCTGATGCAGTACGATTGGCCCGGCAATGTGCGGGAGTTGGAAAACGTCCTCGGCCGCGCCATCATCAATATGCAATTTACGGAAACTGTCATTGAAGCGGAACACCTGCCGGAACTTCAACAGCACAGACAGCAGCAAGAATCCAAGAAGGGGTGGACAGACCAGGGAGAAACTGTTCAAACACTTGACGCGGTATTGTCCGAGGTTGAACGAAACCATATACTGAAAGCCTTGCATGCGGCTTCGGGAAACAAAACGAAAGCGTCACAGATGCTGGGAGTCTCCGTGCGGCATCTGTACAACAAGCTGGAAAAGTTCAATATCAAAGTGTAAGTACACATGAAATTTATTTCATGAAATTTTGTTCATAACGATGAAGAAAGTTTCACATATTTTTCAAAATTGAATAGGGATACACATTGTAAGCGCTGTCATTTTAGTGTTGGCACGTTACTTGCATATAATATTGTGCCAAAGGCTTTCTCACAGACTTATCGTTCTTCCATTTCACCATCTCAGCTCAAGGGGGACTCGAAAGTGCAAATTTTTGAGTACATGCAGCAATACGACTACGAACAACTCGTGTTTTGTCAGGACGAAGCTTCCGGCTTGAAAGCGATCATTGCCATCCATGACACGACATTGGGACCTGCATTGGGGGGCTGCAGGATGTGGACATACGCATCAGAATCGGATGCAATAGAAGACGCTTTGCGTTTGGCGCGAGGAATGACGTATAAAGCGGCTGCAGCCGGCTTGAATCTGGGCGGGGGAAAGACTGTCGTGATCGGCAATCCGAGAACTGACAAGAGCGAAGCTCTGTTTCGTGCCTTGGGCCGGTATATACAGGGGCTGAACGGACGGTATGTCACTGCCGAAGACGTGGGCACCACCGTCCATGACATGGATATCATCCATCAGGAAACCCGGTTTGTAACTGGTGTTTCGGAAGCTTTCGGTTCCTCCGGCAACCCGTCTCCCATGACGGCGCTTGGAGTTTTTCGCGGGATTCAAGCTACCGCCAAGGAAGCCTTTGGCTCCGATTCGCTTGCAGGCAAAACAGTTGCCGTTCAGGGTGTCGGAAACGTCGGATATTATCTTTGCAAACACCTGCATGAGGCGGGAGCCAAGCTGATAGTAACAGACATCAATGAGGAAAACCTGACCCGGGTGCGCAACGAGTTCGGGGCTGAGGTTGTGTCGCCATCCGCCATATTTGGGGTAGAGTGCGATATCTTTGCGCCCTGCGCATTGGGGGCGGTTCTTAACGATGAAACAATCCCCCAGCTCAAATGCAAAATCGTTGCGGGTTCGGCCAACAACCAGCTAAAAGAGGAGCGGCACGGGGATCGCCTGGAAGAGCTCGGCATCCTATATGCCCCCGATTATGTCATAAATGCAGGCGGCTTGATCAATGTGGCGGATGAACTGGAAGGGTACAATGCCGATCGGGCCAGAAAAAAAGTGGAAAACATCTATAACATTCTGCTCAATGTGTATCAAATTGCCAAGGCAGAAGGGATTCCCACCTACAAAGCGGCCGATCGCTTGGCTGAGAAAAGAATCGAAGCATTGCGCCGTTCACGCAGCACTTTCCTGATGAACGAACGGAACCTTTTGCAGAAATAATATCTTACTTTTTCAGATCCCCAGCCAAATATCGGATGAACAGCTTCTGAATTCCGTCACTTTGCTGGGTGAAGTTTGGGGGTACTTATGGCAGACCAATATGACATCCTGATTTTGGGAGGCGGAACCGGCGGCTATGTGGCAGCCATCCGCGCCGCTCAACTGGGACTGAAGGTTGCGGTTGTCGAGAAGGAAAAAGTGGGAGGAACCTGCCTGCACAAAGGGTGTATGCCTTCCAAAGCAATGTTGAAAAGTGCGGAAATGTACCAAACGGCAAAAAAAATGAATGAATTCGGCGTCCTGACGGCTGATGTGTCACTGGACTTCGCCAAGGTGATGGAACGTAAAGACAAGGTTGTCAGCCAATTGCACAAAGGGGTTCAGCATCTGCTGAAAAAGAACAATGTACCTGTGATCGAGGGCTTTGGACGCGTAATGGGGCCATCCATCTTTTCGCCCCGGGCGGGTGCGGTTCGGATCGAGCGTCAGGATGGGGAATCGGAGATTCTGACACCAAACAATGTGATCATCGCCACCGGCTCTCGTCCCAAAGCGCTTCCCGGTCTTGCTTTTGACGGTGACCGGATCATCAACTCCGACCATGCTTTGCAATTGGAAGAGGTGCCGAAATCCATCATCATCATCGGGGCGGGGGCTATCGGCGTGGAATGGGCTTCGATGCTCAATGATTTTGGCTGTGAAGTCACTCTTGTCGAGTACATGCCGCACATTTTGCCTCTGGAAGATGAAGAAGCGGCAAATGAACTGGCACGCAATTTCAAGAAACGCAAAATGAAAATCTTGACTTCTGCCAAAGTCTTGCCGGAAACGGTGGAAATCGGAGAGCAGGGCGTATCGGTTCAGGTACAACAAGGCGAGAAAACAGAAACCCTGCATGCCGAGAAAATTCTGGTGGCTGTAGGGCGTGAAGCGGCATCTGACAATATTGGGCTGGAAGCGACCGAAGTAAAAACCGACCGGGGAATCATTCAGGTGAATTCCTATATGCAGACTGCAGAATCCAATATATTTGCCATTGGTGACGTAATCGGAGGATTGCAGCTGGCCCATGTGGCCCGCTCACGAAGGAATCGTGGCGGTCGAGAAAATAGCGGGATTGAATCCCCATCCGATCAATTACGATCATGTTCCCCGCTGCACTTATTCCCGTCCGGAGGTGGCCAGCGTGGGGATAACCGAGAAGCAAGCCAGAGAACGCGGCCATGAGGTGAAGGTCGGCAGCTTCCCCTTCCGCGCCATCGGAAAGGCTCTGGTTAACGGTGAAGTTGACGGTTTTGTCAAGATTGTTTCCGATGCCAGGACCAACGATTTGTTGGGTGTGCATATGGTAGGGCCGCATGCAACAGATATGATTTCGGAAGCGGGGCTTGCCATGGTACTGGATGCAACCGCATGGGAAGTGGCAATGTCAATCCATCCCCACCCGACCTTGGCGGAGGCTATAGGGGAAGCGGCACTGGCAGTGGACGGAAAAGCGCTCCACGTATAAAGAACTTAACTCCGTGAGGGAGGCAGAAATATGAACAAGCATGAAGAGTTAGGTCTGTCGAAAGACCAATTGCTGGAGATGTATTCTTACATGCTGCTGGCACGGCGTCTGGATGAGCGCCAGTGGCTGCTGAACCGTGCAGGAAAGGTTCCGTTTGTGATTTCCTGCCAGGGGCAGGAAGCTGCCCAGATTGGAGCCGCTTATGCCTTGGACAGACAAAACGATTACGTTTGTCCTTATTATCGGGATTTAGGTGTTGTTCTGGTGTTCGGCCAAACGGCAAGGGACACGATGATGGCCGCTTTTGCCAAACCTGAAGATCCCAATTCGGGCGGGCGGCAAATGCCGGGACATTTCGGCGGAAAAAAATACCGCATTGTAACGGGGTCCTCCCCAGTGGCGACACAGGTTCCCCATGCGGTGGGGATTGCCCTTGCGGCCAAAATGCGCGGGGAGCAAACAGTGGCATTTACTTCCCTTGGCGAAGGCTCAACCAACCAGGGGGATTTTCACGAGGCGTGCAACTTTGCGGGTGTTCACAAGCTGCCGGTAATCTTTTACGTGGAGAACAACAAATACGCCATTTCCGTTCCGATCAGCAAGCAGTTGGCCTGTGAAAATGTGGCTGATCGTGCTTTGGGGTACGGAATGCCCGGCGTAATCGTTGACGGAAACGACGTGCTGGAAGTCTATCGGGTGTTCAAGGAAGCGCGGGAACGTGCCGTCAGAGGGGAGGGGCCCACTTTGATTGAAGCCAAGACCTATCGTTTGGTTCCGCATTCCTCCGACGATGACGACCGCAGCTACCGTTCGCGGGAAGAAGTGGAAGAGGCGAAGAAGAGAGACCCGATCCTGAAGTTCAGGGAGTACCTGATGCAGCAAGGATTCCTGACGGAAGAACTGGCCCAACAGTTCGAGGAGCGCGTGATGAAAGAAGTGAACGAAGCGACGGAAGCGGCGGAAAAAGCGCCTTATGCCGAACCGGAAAGCGCGCTGCTGCATGTGTACGCCGACTAAGGGGGAACGGGAACGTGGCGATCAAGACGTATATTGAAGCGATAACGGATGCGATGGCGGAAGAAATGGAGAAAGACCTGCGGGTGTTTGTCCTGGGCGAAGACGTTGGAGTCCGCGGGGGCGTGTTTCGGGCAACCGCCGGTTTGATTGAGAAATTTGGCGAACAACGGATTATGGATACACCGCTGGCCGAGTCGGCGATTGTCGGTGTCGCGGTGGGTGCCGCCATGGTGGGCATGCGCCCGATTGCCGAAATTCAGTTTGCCGATTTTATTATGCCCGCCTACAACCAGATCGTATCGGAGGCGGCCCGGATTCGCTACCGCTCCAATGGCGACTGGACATGTCCCATCACCATTCGGGCCCCGTATGGCGGCGGTGTGCATGGAGCACTTTACCATTCCCAAAGCGTGGAGGCACTTTTTCACCATGTACCGGGACTTAAGATTGTGGCTCCTTCCACTCCCTATGAAGCAAAGGGACTGTTGAAGGCAGCAATTCGCGATGAGGATCCCGTTCTGTTCTTTGAACACAAACGCTGCTATCGTTTGATTAAAGGGGAAGTTCCGGAAGACGATTATGTGCTTCCCATCGGAAAAGCGAATGTGAAGCGGGAAGGTACGGATATTACCGTCATCACCTACGGGTTAATGGTTCATTTCTGTTTGGAAGCAGCAGAGCAGCTTGCACAGGAAGGAATCTCCGTGCATGTGGTCGATCTGGTAAGTCTCAAGCCACTGGATGTGGAAACCATTCTTGCTGCGGCCAGAAAAACGGGGAAAGTGCTGATTGTTCACGAGGATAACAAATTTGGCGGCATAGGTGCCGAAGTGTCAGCCATGATATCGGAAGAAGCGTTGTTCGATCTGGATGCCCCGATTCAGCGCTTGTGCGGTCCCGAGATTCCGGCGATGCCATACAGCCCGCCGTTGGAGAAGTTCTATCTGTTGAATCCCGCCAAGATTGCGGATGCCATGCGAAAATTGGCAGAATTCTAAGTTGATCGGAGATAATCATCCTGTGAGAGGGAGGGTACGGCATGGCAGAGATCAAGATGCCCCAGCTTGGCGAATCCGTGACGGAAGGAACGATCGCCAAGTGGCTCAAAGGTCCCGGCGACAAGATCAATAAATACGATCCGATTTGTGAAGTGATTACCGATAAGGTGAACGCCGAAGTACCATCCGACTTTGAGGGGGTAATGGCAAAAGTTTTGGTTGGGGAAGGGGAAACTGTCCCCGTTGGCACCGTTATTGCCGTAATTGAAGAAGCGGGAACAGGAACGGAACCAACAGTTTCAAGTCCGACGGAAAAGCCGGTGATCCCGGTTTCTCCCGGGCGGGTCCGTTTTTCGCCGGCTGTCATGCATTTGCTGCAAGAGCACAATTTGAACCCGTCCTTAATCAAAGGCACTGGAGCCGGCGGACGCATCACCCGCAAAGACGTACTGGCCCATATTTCTGGCAGCCATGTTCAAAAATTACCTCAAGTTCAAGCACCATCGCAAGTTCAAGAACCGCCTGTCGTGGATCAAGTGGTTCCGGCAAGTTTGAATTTGGCGGCGAATGCACAAACTCTTGACAATGGAGATCTGGAAGTGCCTGTAACTCCGGTTCGCCAAACCATTGCCAAACGAATGGCGGAAAGCAAGTATACGGCACCCCATGCCTGGACCATTGTGGAAGCCGATGTTACCAACCTGGTCAAATACCGGGAAGCGGTGAAGGATTCCTTCAGGCAGAAAGAAGGAATTTCCCTCACCTTCCTGCCGTTCTTCATCAAGGCGGTAGTGGAATCTCTGAAAGAATTTCCAATCTTGAACTCGACATGGGCCGGCGATAAGATTATCATTAAGAAACGAATCAACATCTCGATTGCGGTGGCAACGGACGATGCCCTGTTTGTACCCGTAATCAAGGATGCAGACCGGATGTCGATTCTGGGGCTTGCCCAAGCAATCCATGATCTGGCAAGGAAAGCCCGGGCAGGCAAACTGACGCCGGATGACATATCGGGCGGTACGTTTACCGTGAACAACACAGGGGCTTTTGGGTCCATTCTGTCCCAGCCGATCATCAATTCGCCCCAAGCGGCTATTTTGTCTATGGAATCAATAGTGAAACGTCCCGTCGTGCTGGAGGAGAACGATGCCATTGCCATCCGTTCCATGATGAACCTGTGTCTGTCATTCGACCATAGAGTGCTGGATGGGCTGGTTTGCGGCAATTTCCTGGCCGCTGTCAAGCAGCGTCTGGAATCCTTTGACGGAAGCAGTGTGAATCTGTACTAGCAGCAGTCGGCCACGGGACTCTACGGAGGTGTCAATAATGGAAGAGCTCAACATTTTGAACGACCCGGAACCTGCGTCGAACAAACCTCTTCGCCGTCCCGATTGGCTGAAGATCAAGCTCAGTACAAATGAGAACTTTTCCGAACTGAAGAAGCTGATGCGGGGGAACCGGCTTCACACCGTCTGTGAAGAAGCGCGATGCCCCAATCTTTTCGAATGCTGGGCAAACCGGACAGCGACCTTTATGATACTCGGTTCCGTCTGCACCCGGGCCTGCCGGTTTTGTGCGGTTACCTCCGGCCTGCCCACGGAACTCGACTGGGAGGAACCGCAACGGGTTGCCGAATCGGTGGAGATTATGGGGCTGCAGCATGCAGTTGTCACGTCGGTGGCCCGGGATGACCTGCTGGATGGCGGTGCGTCAATCTTTGCCGCAACGATTCGCGCCATCAGAGAGAAGCGTCCCTTGTGTTCGGTGGAAGTGCTGATTCCCGATTTCCAGGCAAACTGGGATGCCCTGAAGGTCGTAATGGATGAGCGGCCCGACATATTGAATCACAACATCGAGACGGTTCGGCGCTTGTCTGACAAAGTCCGTTCCAAAGCCAAGTATGACCGCTCTTTGGAACTGCTTCGCAGAGCCAAGGAAATGCAGCCCGACATTCCCACCAAGTCCAGCATCATGCTTGGCGTTGGGGAAACATATGAAGAGGTCTTGCAGACAATGGACGATCTGCGGGCAGTTGATTGTGACATCATGACCATCGGCCAGTATTTGCAGCCGACGAAGAAGCACCTGCCGGTGGTCCGGTTCTGGACTCCCGAGGAGTTTGCGGCCCTGAAGGAAGAAGGGATGAAGCGGGGCTTCAAACATGTGGAGTCAGGCCCTTTGGTGCGCAGTTCCTACCATGCCCACGAACAGGTGCAACAGGCGGAAGCTATCGTCAAATAATCGGAGCCCCTTGCCGATTCGGTTCGGCGGGGGCGTACTTATTTGGCAGACCCCAATGTGCAAATATGCTTTATGATTGAAGGGTGCTCAGCACCTTTTTTTAATGGCCGAAAAAATTTTTTCATAGAACCTGTGACTATTTCCGGTGTCGTGCGTTTTACAGGATGAAGGCGAGAGGAGGGATCCGGTTGTTCTCCGGCAGAAAGAAACGATGGGCGTCGACAGGCAAGGAGGAAGGAATCGTTGAAGCGAACCAGCTCCCTCCCGACCCATCGGAACAGTTTGCGTCTTTGTACGACGAATACTTTGACAAGGTGAACCGGTATTTGCGGTACCGGATCGGAAACTATTGGGACGCGGACGACGTAACGGCGGTTGTATTTACCAAAGCCTTTGAAGCCTGTCGCCGGGATGGGGTTTCCGGGCATTTCGGGCCGTGGATTTTTCGGGTGGCGCAAAACGCTTACGTGGACTATCTGAGGAAAAAAGGACGCACCTTAACGGCTGACCAGGAGCTGGACGGTGAAATATCGGACGGCAAATGGCAGACGGAAGAGGCGCTTATGGTGAACGAAAACACCAGAACTTTGCACCAGATGCTGGAACAATTGCCGGATGAGTACCGGGATGTGGTTTCGATGAAGTATATCGCCGAACTGAAGATCAGCGAAATCGCCACCGTTCTCGACAAATCGGAAGGGGCTGTAAAAACGCTGCTGTACAGGGCAATTCGCAAACTTCGAGAAATGTATGAGGACGAAGAAAGGAGGGAGCGCGATGAATAACGAACCGTGGGATCAGGATCATGTTCTTCCGCCGCAATTGGCCAAAGACTTGTCATCCCTCAGGGAATCGATCCATACCAATGAGCTGCTGAGGGCGAAACTTCGAAAGCAGTTGTTGACCGAAATCGCAGAGGCTGCCGGTGACCGGCCCCGCTCCCCGGACCCGGACAATCAGCGGAAGCAGCTGTGGAAACTGGGTCCCGCAGTGACAGCGGGGGTTGTATTGTTGGGTATTCTGGCTTACAACCTGTCAGCAGGACCCGGCGAGTCACAGGTGAAAAATGTAGACGTAATTCAACAGCGTCAATTGCTGACTCTCAATGCTGATTCATCAACGATGCCATCCCCATCTGTATCAAGCGACATGCGGTTTATGGCTTATGAGCGAAATAACACCATTTGGATACACGGGTTGAGCAGCGGATCCAGCCAGGAGCTTCTTTCGCCTCCTTCAGGCGGCAGTTACCGGGACCCGTCTTTTGCCCCGGATGGATCCATGATTGCAATCAGCGTTCGTGCTCAGGATCGGGCTACAATCGCTACGGTATCGCTCCGCACCCGTGAGCTGCGGGCCCTTACTTTTCCGCCACCGGGATTTGCCGACATTCAGCCCGCCTATTCCAGAGACGGCAACTATCTGGCATTCATTAGAACCAAGCTGCAGGCGGATGGAAAGTCACATGAAGACGGAGAGTTGTGGGTCATGAAGACAGATGGTTCCGAGGCGGAGAAAGTCATCGATCATGCACTTGAGCCCGCGTGGTCGCCGGATGGGAAGCAGTTGACATTCTCCCGTTCATACGGTACTGGACCAAACAGCAAACGACACATCATGACGGTAATCAGGAACGGAACCGGCGAGGAAAAATTGGCCGAGGGCAGAATGCCGGCCTGGTCTCAAAACGGTCAGTACATCGCATATGTGAGTCCAAAATCGGAGATCTGGGTGATGGATGTGTCAGGAAGCGGCAACACCCGGTTATCCATGGTGTCGATCAACACGGAAACGGATGCCAGACCTGTATGGTCCGGGAATGGGAACAGCATTTTTTTTGTACGGCGGGTTGAGCCGTCTGGTGCCTTAAATATCCAGCAATTGGATCTGATGTACAAATAATCGGCTCGGAGGACTGGGATGAGAAATATGAAAACGTTGCGCATGGCCGCATTGGTCATAATGGTAGGAATCGCCTCGTTGTTTGGGGCCAATCCCGCGACAGCCGCAGGCGAAACGGATACGCTGATCCTTACTGCTGAAGTGGGAGTCGACAACTATTATAAGCAAAACAGATGGACACAGGTCAAAGTATCCGTAACGAACAACGGACCGGACTTGCAAGGAACCGTTCGCTTGACGCACAGAAGCTTGAAATCCGGGATGTTTGAACAACCAATTTCAGTTGCTTCCGGACAGTCGGCCTCCGTTGTGCTGGAAGTGCCGGGAACAGCCATCAATCCGGAAACCATGGCAGTCGTTATGCAAGATGGCAAAGAGCTGCAGAAACAGTTTCTGCGGCCGAATGCCATGGTGGGGACATTGACCGCGACAATCGGCGGAAAGAATCTGTTTTCTTTCTTGGTCCAACAGACGGCTCCTTCTTCAGGAACCACCATTGTCCGCCCCCTCAATGAGTCAGACATCGTCTCGGCAACGGGCATGGAAAGCGTCGACCTGCTGGTGGTCAATGACCTCTCTGCCGCAAACCTTCAGGCAAAACAGGCTGACGAAATCCGCAAATGGGTGGAATTGGGAGGGACCCTGGTTGTTGGCACCAAGCCGAATTTTTCAGGAGATGCAGGTCTCTTGAAGGAATTGCTGCCGGCCAAGATCAATGGGCAATCAAGCCTCAATCTGACCGTCATGAATCAGTTTGCAAAAGGGCAACCGCTTACAGGGGAACTTTCGGTGGCGACCGTACAGACTATAGACGGCAGGGCACTCCTTAAGCACAATGAGCTTCCGCTTGTCGTCGAGAAGAAATTTGGAACCGGCCGAATCATTCAGGCTCTTTATGATCTGGAAACGGAACCGCTGGCTTCCTGGAACGGAAATACGGAACTTTGGCGCAACCTGCTCGGCATGGACAGTGTCGAATTTGATAGGTCCATGCGCGGGGACACGGGAGAATGGGCTCTTGTCAATGCAAGTGAATATATTCCCCAGTTGAAGCTGGCTCCTATCGGGACAGTTGCCATCCTGTTCCTGGCATACCTGCTCGCAGCCGGCCCCGGCATCTATTTGATCCTTCGCAGAAAGGACAGACGGGAATGGGGATGGGTGGCTCTTCCCTCGCTGGCCGTTCTGCTGGCAGGAAGTGTGCTGGTGGTCGGTTTTCAATCCCGTGGTTCCGGGGTATTCAACCAGGCCGCCGGGGTGGTGGAAATAGCCAATCCGAAATTCGCCAAGGTGGAAGCGGCCCATTCCTTTGTAGTAACAAAAGGCGGGGATTACAAGGTGGAACCGGCGGAAGGAGTTTATCTGTATCCACATGTTATTGGACGTGAACCGGCTGATATCAGCAGGATGGTTGAGAACGGCAAAAATGTCATCCTCTATAAAAATGTGGATTATATGACGATCCGCATGGCTGTAGCAAAAGGAGCGGTCAGGGATGCCGGTTTCATCGAGGGACAAATGAAATTGGCTGACAACCGGATCATCGGTTCCATAACCAACAAGAGCCGTTTCAATCTGCGTGACGTCCGTCTTGTGCTGGGTTCCAGAGTCTTGTTGCTTCAGGATCTGCCAGTAGGGAAGAGTCAGTCGCTTACTATTTCCCTGGAAGATCAATCCGGTTCCATGATGAACAACGACCGGCCGTCCACCCAGGAACTGCTGCCGGTTGGGGCGGATCCGAATGGATTGAATCAACGATATTATCAGCTGCTTGATTATGCAGGGAGCCGCAAGCCTTTTATGAGCGGTAGGGCAACCATTGTCGGTTGGACAGAAGATCCGCTTTCCACGGCTACCATAACAGACGGGGAGAACAATCGCGGCGCGTTGTATCTGGTAAGACAGGACCTTCCCATTGATTTTGCCAAAGGAGTTCAGGTCACGCTCACAAACGGCTTGTTGGATGTACGTGTGGCAGACCAGTCCGGGATTGTCGACCGGGGACCCGACATGTTGCCGGTTATCCGAAACGGCCAAATGACTTACGAGATTCAGACACCCTCTGCCATCCAGATGAAAGTAAACCGGGTGGAGATCAAACTCAACCACCCTGAGCTAAAGAATTTGCAAGTCAAACTGTTCAACCGGAAAACTTCCCAGTGGGAAGACCTGAAGGCGGGAAGTTCGTTGAAGCTTGAAGGAGCGAAGCTGTCTGACTATGCCAATGACAAAAACAGTTTGCTGATTCAACTGGCAAACCCCACATCCAACCACTTTATCACGCCGGTGCCGGTGATCATTTTTGCAGGGGAGGTGACTTCATGATCCGGATTGAAGGGCTTACCAAACGGTTTGGCAAATTCACGGCCGTGTCCGAACTGGATCTTTATATTCCGAAAGGATCGGTGTTCGGTTTTGTGGGACCCAACGGGGCCGGAAAGACGACTACCATGTCAATTCTGGCCACATTGCTTGAGCCAACCAGCGGACGGGCGTTTGTCGGGGATTATGATGTCACCGTACATCCCAGGGCCGTAAGACAATTGATTGGCTACATGCCGGATTTCTTCGGAGTCTATGACAATTTGAAGGTGACCGAATACCTGGACTTTTATGCGGGAGCTTATGAGATTCCGGTTTCGAACCGGGCTGTTCTGATACGGGACTTGCTGGATCTGGTCAATCTGTCGGACAAGGTGGACTCCTATGTGGACCACCTGTCCAGGGGGATGAAACAGCGTTTGGGACTTGCCAGAAGCCTGGTGCATGACCCGGAAGTGCTGATACTGGACGAACCTGCTTCGGGACTGGATCCCCGGGCACGGATCGAGATGAAAGAGATCCTTAAAGAATTGCGGAGGATGGGGAAGACCATCTTGATCAGTTCCCACATCCTGCCGGAACTGGCTGAGATGTGCACGGATATCGGAGTGATTGAAAACGGGAAGCTGGTGGCTGTGGGCAGTGTGGATGAGATTGCATCCAAAGTCTATGAAAGCCGCTTGTTGCGAATCAAGCTGCTGCCAACTGTGACGGAAGCGCAGCTGCAGCGGGCCACTGCTTTGTTGAAAGGGAAACAGGGAGTCCGCCATTTCAAAGTTTCGGACAATACTTTGGAAGTGGCGTTTGACGGTACAGAGCAGGATCAGCAATTGCTGCTGGCCGCATTGGTTCAGGAACAGCTTCCGGTAGTCAGCCTGTCGGAAGACACGGGGAATCTGGAAGATATCTTCCTCGCCATTACGAAAGGGGTGGGATCATGAATCCGGTGTTGGTCAAAGAATTCCGGCAGCGTTGGCGTACCGCCAAGACACCGCTGATCATATCACTGTATTTGCTGGTAATTGGCGGGTTGGCTTTCTTCTTCATGTATGAGCAGATTTTTCGCAGGGGATATATTCAGGTTGGGCAGAGCAAGAACTTGTTCATGATGTTGTCCCTGCTGCAAATGGCATTGATCGCTTTTGTTGCCCCGGGATTGACATCCGGAGTCATCAGCGGGGAGCGGGAGCGGCAGACGTTGAACCTGCTGCTGACCACCCACCTGTCGCCAACATCCATTGTTCTGAGCAAACTTCTTACATCCGTATCCTTTGTGCTGCTGCTGATCGTTTCCACCCTGCCGTTGTATGCGATGGTGCTCCTGTACGGAGGGGTTTCCCCGCTTCAGTTGGTGGCAGCATTCGGATTCTTTGTATTGTTGATTCTGTTTTGCGGTTCTTTCGGAATCCTTTGTTCCGTTTGGTTTAAACGGACCAGTGTCAGCACGGTGGTGGCGTACGGCGTTCTGTTTGTCATTCTGGCGGGAGCCCCGTTCCTGTCGTTTATTCTCGAGGATTGGTTCTGGCGGGGAAATCTCTATCCCAACTATCCCTACCTGAACAATAACCCGTATATCAATTCATTGCCGGTTATTTTTCAGGCGATGAGCCCACCCATGATGCTGCTGCATTTCTTCGAACCGCGAACGTTTCCCAATATGCCGGAGCGGGGTGGGCCGCTTCTGGACATGTGGGTCAGCAATCCGTGGCCCATCTTCCTGACGGTGTTTCCGCTTTTGACATTGATCCTGATCGGTCTAAGCATCTATCTGCTGCATCCGGTCCGTCCAAAGTGGAGACGTCGGCAAAAACATTAATTCAGTTTGAATTCCAGGGGGCCAAACGGCCCTCTTTTTGTTGCACATATTTAGAAGGCTCTAACTATATAACAATCCTGTGTGCTATAATTAACAAAATAGACAAATTCGGAGCAGGAGGGGGACAAGTGTCAGCCTTTAAAGAGAAACTCGAAGCCTGGAGAGAAAAAGCAAAGAAAGCGATTTCAAAGTTTCCCGAACGGGAGGAACGCTTTGCCACTTCAAGCGACATTGAAGTGGAACGCCTGTATGTCCCTGAAGACGGGGGACAGGAGTATCTGGAGAAGTTGGGATTCCCCGGCGAATATCCCTTTACTCGCGGCATTCAGCCAACCATGTACCGGGGACGTTACTGGACCATGCGCCAATATGCGGGATTCGGTTCTGCCGAGGAGACGAACGAGCGGTTTCGTTACCTGTTGGAGCAGGGCCAGACAGGATTGTCGACAGCTTTTGACCTTCCGACCCAGATCGGCTATGACGCTGATGATCCCATGGCACGCGGTGAGGTGGGCAAAGTGGGGGTTTCGATCTCGTCGCTGGCGGATATGGAGACTCTGTTGAAAGGCATTCCCCTTGACAAGGTCAGCACCTCAATGACCATCAATGCGCCTGCTTCCGTGCTCCTGGCCATGTATATTGCCGTTGGCGAGAAGCAGGGAGTTACTTCCGACAAGCTGACAGGCACCATTCAAAACGACATTTTGAAAGAATATGTGGCCCGTGGCACTTATATCTACCCGCCCCAGCATTCCATGCGGCTGATCACCAACATATTCGAATATTGTGCGGAGAAGGTCCCCAATTGGAATACCATCTCCATATCCGGTTACCACATTAGAGAAGCCGGATCGACTGCCGTACAAGAAGTGGCATTTACCCTGTCCAACGCAATAGCCTATGTGCAGGCGGCGATTGACGCGGGACTTCCTGTTGACAAGTTTGCTCCCCGATTGTCGTTCTTCTTTAACGCGCATAACAACTTTCTGGAGGAGATTGCGAAATTCCGGGCGGCCAGACGGATTTGGGCGAAGATCATGCGTCACCGTTTCAAGGCGCAAGACCCGAAGTCGTGGCAACTGCGTTTCCATACGCAGACAGGAGGTTCTACCTTGACTGCCCAACAGCCGGACAACAATATCGTCCGGGTCACGATTCAGGCTCTGGCAGCTGTCCTGGGCGGCACGCAAAGCCTGCATACCAACTCGCGGGACGAGGCATTGGCGCTTCCAACGGAAGATTCGGCAAGAATTGCACTTCGCACTCAGCAAATTATCGCTTACGAAAGCGGTGTTTCCGATACGGTGGATCCGCTTGGCGGTTCTTATTATATCGAATATCTTACGGACGAGATTGAAAAGCGTGTCTGGGAGTACATCGAGAAGATCGATGAGATGGGGGGGGCCGTGGCGGCCATTGAACAAGGCTACATGCAGCGGGAGATCCAGCATGCTTCCTATCAGACCCAGCTTGAGATCGAATCGGGGAAACAAATTGTGGTGGGCATGAACAAGTTCAAGTTGGACAATGAACCGCAACCGGAACTCCTGAGGGTGAATCCCGAGTTGGGAAGAATTCAGGCGGAACGTTTGGCGAAGCTCCGTTCCGAACGCAACAACGAGGAAGTTCAGAAGCGGCTGCAAGCGCTGAAACAGGCGGCTGAAGGAGACGCCAACCTCATGCCCTACATTCTGGACGCTGTCCGGGCTTATGCTACCACCGGAGAGATTTGCAACGCAATGAGATCTGTGTTTGGCGAATACCGGCCTTCCTTGTTCTAAGCAATGAGTGCCGACCGAACGCTCGCTCAAAACGGATTCAAACGATAACATGACTCGGGAAAGGGGATATTCAGTGGAACACAAAATTCGCGTACTGGTTGCAAAGCCCGGACTGGACGGGCATGACAGGGGAGCTTTGGTAATTGCACAGGGTCTGAGGGATGCGGGGATGGAAGTCATTTACACAGGATTGCGTCAAACCCCGGAACAGATCGTGGCAGCTGCCATCCAGGAAGACGTGGATGTAATCGGACTGTCTTCGCTATCCGGAGCGCATATGGAATTGTTTCCGGAGGTGGTGCGGCTTCTGCAAGCGCAAGGGATCGACGACATCCTTGTCATTGGCGGGGGCGTGATTCCTGACGAAGATATAGAGCCGCTTAAGCAAAGCGGAATTGCGGCGGTCTTCACACCGGGAACTCCCATTCAGGAAACGGCCGATTTTATTCGTGCCCATGTCAAGCGAGGGACCTGCTCATGACCATGCCCTTAAAAATTGACCATCTGGGAATTGCTGTCGAGAGCATCGAGCAAACACTCCCTTTGTATGAGGGTCCGATTGGGCTCAAAATCGTTCACGAAGAAGTGATAGCGGACCAAAAGGTGCACGCAGTGTTCCTGCAAGTCGGGGAGAGCACGGTGGAACTGTTGGAACCTACGGCACCGGACAGCCCGATTGCGATCTTTCTTCAGAAAAAAGGGCCCGGTATTCACCACATCGCTTATGCAGTGGAAGATATTGAAGCGAAACTGGCGGAAGCAAAAGCGGCAGGAATCCGACTGATCGACGAAAAACCGCGTCCGGGAGGGCATGGAAAAATCATAGCCTTCCTTCATCCGAAAGATACATTTGGAGTTTTGACCGAATATTGCCAGCGGATCGACTGACAGTTAACTCTCGGGAGGTATTCGAGTGGAGAGCAAAATCAGAGAAATGGAAGAACGCCGCCGCAAGGTGGAACTGGGCGGCGGGGACAAGCGAATTGCCCAGCAGCATGACAAGGGGAAGCTAACGGCAAGGGAACGGATTGAAATTCTTCTGGATGAAGGAACATTCCGGGAACTGAACCCCTTTATCGAGCACCGGGCGTCCCATTTTGGCATGGATGAGGTGGAGGCTCCCGGTGAAGGTGTGGTGACCGGCTGGGGGAAGATCAATGGCCGGATCGTGTACGTGTTTGCTCAAGACTTCACCGTGTTTGGCGGAGCGCTTGGCGAAATGCACGCGAAGAAAATTGCCACCATCATGGATTTGGCCGCAAAGAACGGTGCGCCCATCATCGGGTTAAATGATTCAGGCGGAGCGCGAATCCAGGAGGGAGTGGCATCCCTGGACGGGTACGGGCATATTTTTTACCGGAACGCGATCTACTCAGGTGTTGTTCCCCAGATTTCCGTCATTATGGGTCCGTGTGCCGGAGGAGCCGTTTATTCCCCGGCCATTACCGATTTTATTTTTATGGTGGAGAAAACCTCCCAGATGTTTATCACGGGACCCAAGGTGATTGAGACGGTAACAGGCGAAAAGATTTCGTCTGAGGACCTGGGAGGCGCGAAGGTGCAGTCCAGCGTTTCGGGAGTGGCACATTTCACGGGGCCTTCCGAGGAAGAAGTATTGAATGAGGTTCGCAGGCTTCTTTCCTTCCTTCCGGAGAACAATATGGAAGATCCGCCGCGGGTGGCGGCACCCGAGGATGACGGATGGATCGAAGAAATGACTGAAGTTGTGCCGGTGGACGGTACCAAGGTTTACGATGTCCGGGACGTGATCCATCGGGTGTTGGACAACGGCGATTTCATGGAAGTACAAGCCACATTCGCGAAAAATGCGGTGATCGGGTTTGGGCGAATTAACGGCCAATCTGTCGGCATCGTGGCCAATCAGCCAAAATTCATGGCGGGTGGCCTGGATATCGATTCTTCCGATAAAATCTCCCGGTTTATCCGGTTCTGTGATTCTTTCAACATCCCGCTGATCACATTTGAGGATGTAACCGGTTTTATTCCCGGTGTTATGCAGGAGCACCGGGGAATCATCCGGCATGGAGCAAAGATTCTCTATGCCTATTCGGAGGCCACAGTTCCAAAGATTACGATTATCCTGCGGAAGGCGTACGGAGGAGCCTATGTGGCCATGAACTCCAAGGCAATTGGTGCCGACCTTGTGTATGCGTGGCCGACCGGCGAGGTGGCCGTCATGGGACCCGAGGGGGCAGCCAATATTATTTTTGCAAAAGAGATTTCAGAGAGCCCGGATCCTGCGGCTATGCGGGCTGCCAAGATTGCGGAATACAAGGAGAAGTTCTCCAATCCATACGTGGCGGCAGCTGCCGGAATGATCGACGATGTGATTGATCCCCGGGAGACCCGCCGCAAACTGAAAGAAGCGCTTGAGTTGCTGCGGAACAAGCGGGATACAAGACCACCCAAGAAACATGGCAACATTCCGCTATAATATGGAAAAAATACTGGAGGGTCAACGGTGGCATTGCGTGAAGACAAACTGAAACAATCTGACGGCATCCGGGATGAAGAAGACGATTCCATTTACGAAGACTGGTTCTGGCGGCCGCTGAAACGCCACCAGACTGAATTTCTGCAGACGGCAGAACCCCGAAACGCATGGCGGGAGTCCGGTCGCCGACTGCAGATTGCCCATCGCATTTCAACACATTTGGAGAGCAAACAAGCACGGTTGGCCTATCTGTATGACAGGGAAAGCGACCGGAAAACGTATCAGGCAACCAAGCAGCAAAAGGGGCGTACAAAGTGGTAAAAGTGAACCGTGAACGGTTGATCCGGCAGTTTGTTGAACTTGTGCAGATCGACAGTCATTCCCGTGAAGAACGTCAAATGGCGGACAAGGTGATTGGGATTCTGCAACCGCTCGGGTTTGATATCCATGAAGATGACACCGGGGCCAAAGTGGGAGGCAATACCGGGAATTTGATTTGCAGGCTTCAAGGGGATCCGGTTCTGCCAACTCTTCTTTTCACTTGCCATTTGGACACTGTTCATCCGGGCAGGGGGATTAAGCCGCAACTGTTGGAAGACCGTGTAACTTCTGACGGAACCACCATTCTGGGGGCGGATGACAAAGCGGGAGTTGCCGGTTTGATTGAGATGGTGCGGGTGCTGCAGGAGCAGAAGCTTCCGCATGGAAACATTGTCCTTGTACTCACGGTATGTGAAGAGGTAGGATTGCTTGGCTCACGCCAACTAAACGGTGACTTAATCAAAGATGCAGATTACGGATTTGCTTTTGACAGCAACGGACCAATCGGCAGAATCGTTACAAAAGGGCCGTCTCAGGCCAGAGTGGAAGTGGTGGTTCACGGCAAAACTGCCCATGCGGGTGTCAATCCGGAAGCGGGGATCTCCGCCATTAAACTTGCGAGTCAAGCCATTTCCCGAATGAAGCTGGGGCGGATCGACGCGGAGACTACCGCCAATATCGGAATGATCAACGGCGGTGTGGCCACCAACATAGTACCGGAACGGGTCGAAATTGTGGCGGAAGCGCGCAGCCTAGTGCAAAGCAAGTTGGATGCGCAGACCGAACACATGAAGGCAACTTTTGAGCAAACGGCAAGGGAAGCAGGCGGTCGTGCGGAAGTCAAGATCATCAGCATGTATCCTGCCTTTGGTCATGCAGATGAGGATCCTGTCGTCCAAATCGCAAGGAGGGCAGCCGAATCGATTGGAGTGGAACCGGTGACCGAGTCATCAGGCGGGGGAAGCGACGCCAATGTATTCAACGGCCTTGGAGTCCCGACGGTGAATTTGGCCATCGGATACGAAAACATACATACAGTTGACGAATATATCCTGCTGGATGATCTCGAAAAAGCGTGCCAACTGATGGTGGCGGTCACACAGCAAGTCCGAAAAAAAGCATAAACGGATAAACATAGCCTATAAAAAGCCGCTTGTGACAGGTAGTACTTTTAGCCTGTACCCAGCGGCTTTGATTGTGTATATAATGAAAGCAAGATCGTTCACCAACAGATTTCCCATAATTGCCTCCTTTCCAAGCTCTTTACTCAGTATGACCCGAACCGCTAAATTCCATGAAAAGTAGGGATGCAACGTGAACATCCTCGCACTGGATCCTGGACACTTGACTGGTTTGATGTACATTCGCTGGGAAGGGAGGAACAAGCCGGTTGCCGTACTGGAACGGGGATTCTTTCGGGAGAAGGAATTAAAGTTCATTCTGGACAGAATGATTCGTCTGAATCCTCCGGATCGCGTCCTGATTGAAAGGACGCAGGCGCATCCGGTTGAAAGCAGAGTCATTCGTTGGCTGGAGGAGAGAAGGAACGTCCCCTACACCGTATCTCCTCATCTGCTGCATGCGATCCTGTTTGGCAGATTGCTTGGAAACCGGGATGAGGAAGGACAGCGAATCCGTATGGACGTGGCAAAGGAGTACGGGATTCCGGGAGTCCTGTCCATGCACGAACTGGACGCGCTTTTGCTGATTCACTTTTTCCTGTTAGAGGCGGAAAAGAGGCATGCGGATCTGGAGGATCCCATGTGGTTTTACGATGTAATCCGGAAACAACAAAGCATATGAATGGTCCAGAAGCTGAACCGCCCGGTTCAGCTTCTGTCATTTTGTGCATACTATTCCCAGGTTTGCCTGTAGGAGGGACAAGGCAATGGTCGAAGTGAACGAGAAGCGGCTTGTGGACCGCTTTGTGCAAATGGTGAAGATAGATTCGCCTTCCTCTCATGAGAGAGAGATGGCCGATTATCTGAGAAAGGAACTGGAAGCCTTGGGGTTTGATGTGGAAGAAGACGATTCCGGAAGAGATTTGCTGCAAAAGCTTGGTGATATAAGAGGGGCAGAAACGGTTCGCTTCGCCGGCAACCTGATCGCCAGGAAGAAGGGGACCGGTCTCCAGACCGACACGATCCTGTTTGCGGCACATATGGACACCGTTGTGTCCAACAAAGGAGTTACTGTGAAAAACGAAAACGGAGTGATCAAAACGGACGGCAGAACCATTCTGGGTGCGGACGACAAGGCGGGAATCGCCGCCATGCTGGAAGCGGCCCAATTGGCAAACGAACAGCAATTGCCGCACGGGGACCTGGAGTATGTGTTTACAATTGCCGAAGAAAGCGGATTGAACGGCGCAAGATTGCTCGACAAAAAGAAATTGCGTGCAAAATATGGTTTCGTGATGGATTCCGGCGGACCGCCGCATGTGGTAATTGGCTCCTCACCGGCAGAGATTGATTTTTGCATTAAGATTTATGGCCAAGCGGCTCATGCCGGAGTAAACCCCGAAGATGGAATCAATGCGTTGGCGGCTGCAGGCCTGGGGCTGTCCAATATCCAAATGGGGCGGATCGATGGGGAGACCACTGTCAACGTTGGAGTTATCAAAGGCGGAGATAAAACCAACATTGTCTGCGATTACGTCGGGTTGTGGGGAGAAGTCCGCAGCCGCAACCAGGATAAGTTGGCGTGGCAGTTGGCCAAGATTCAGACCGCATTTGCCATGGCATGCGAAAAATTCGGGGCCCGGTTTGAGATGGAGGAACAGCCGATCTATTCGGGATTCAACCTGACAGAAGAGGATGAGGTGGTCCAAATCGCCTTCGAGGGCGTTCGCAAGGCCGGCATGAGTCCGGTGCTTGCCGCACGTGGCGGAGGGAGCGACACCAATATCTTCAACGCAGAAGGAATTCCCTCCGTCAATCTTGGAGTCGGTGCTTCCAATGACCATACTCCTGAAGAATCGGTGACGGTGACCGATCTGGTGCAAGCCACACGGCTGGTGCTTGGGATCATGGAGGCAGTTGCAGAACGTGCCGGTGCGGGTGCCAAAGCATGATTCGGATTGAGTCAGGCGTTGTGACCAAGATACTGAGGGAAGCGGAAGGAATACGGGAAATCGAGGTGCTGATTGATAACAAACCGGAGCGGGCAATCCAATACACCAGGCTGTCCGCTCCGGTCGTTCCGGGAGAGGGTGTACTGCTGAATACATCAGCAGTTCGATTGGGGCTTGGCACCGGCGGATATCATTTTGTATTGCCGAAAGCGGCTGTATCGGAACTGGACAGGAATAAGGGACACATTATGAAATTGCGGTATACCCCCGGACAGGTATGTGTCCTGAGTTGTGAGGAACCGGAACATCCCGCTCACCAGTGTCTGAAAGACCAGGATTCGCTTCAGGGAATGCCGGTCGTTGCCGCGGAATTGCATTCGATGATGCCGGCGATAGCAGCAACCGTTTCTTTTCTTGCAGAGAATGAAACAGAAGCATCCACAAGCGGATTACAAGGGGGATTCGGACAGAATGCCGGTTCTGTACGTAGGCCAAGGGTAGCCTATGTGATGACGGACGGGGCGGCTTTGCCGCTATGGTTTTCCAGAACTGTCGAAGAATTGAAAAGCAAGGGGTTGATCTGTGGCACGGTAACAACGGGGCATGCCTATGGCGGAGACCTGGAGGCGATCAATGTTTATTCCGGTTTGCTTGCAGCCAGGCATGTTCTGGATGCGGATCTCGCAATTGTCACCATGGGACCTGGCATTGTGGGAACCGGTACAAAATTCGGGCATACCGGGATTGAACAGGGAATGGTCATCAATGCCGCCGCCAGCCTTAATGGAACCGCCGTTGCCTGTCCCAGAATCTCGTTCAGCGACTCGCGCTCTCGTCATTACGGAGTCAGCCACCATACCCTCACCTCTTTGGCCAAAGTGGCCCTGACCGGAGCTTATGTTCCGGTCCCCGAACTGGAGCCGGAACGTTTGGAGATCGTTATGGGGCAGCTGGAGGAAGCCCACATTCAAACCAAACACAAGGTTTTGGTTCGTGATGGAAGTGTTGTCAAGAGAGCGGCTGTTAATTACGATCTGCGGTTGTCAACCATGGGCAGGAGTCTGGCGGAAGATGAATCGTTCTTCCTTGCTGCCGGTGCAACGGCCTTGTGGGCAATGGAACTTCTGAACGGAATGAGGTTGTCAGCGTCTGTTCAAACAGGCCGCCAGGAGGGAGTTTCTTGAGATTTGGGATTTTTCCCGGAATTCAAAGGGCAGTGGGCTTTCAGGTACTGTTGAAGGGTTGCTTGGCTCCCGCCAAACGAAAGATACAATTTCATTTCGATTCTCCCCTGTCCATTTCAAGTGATATGTGGTACTACTGTATTCAGAGACGGGACAAGTATTCCCATTCGGAGAGGAGCCGAAACCATGAACCATAAACACCTGGCGGAACCCACCGTTTCAACTGAGAAAATCTTTGAAGGAAAAATCATATCCCTGTATGTGGATACAGTGACCTTGCCAAACGGCAAACAGGCAACCCGTGAAATCGTGCATCATCCGGGAGCCGTTGCGGTGTTGGCCCTAACAGAGAAGGACCGGGTGATTCTTGTTCGTCAGTTTCGCAAGCCCTGTGACCGGACACTTGTGGAAATCCCGGCCGGAAAACTGGAACCGGGAGAGGACCCGGCCGAATGCGCCAAGCGCGAATTGTTGGAGGAGACAGGATACACGGCGAAAGAATGGCGTCATTTGCATTCCATGTATACTTCCCCCGGTTTTGCCGATGAGAAGATTCACTTGTATCTGGCCAAAGGGTTGACCAAGGGCCAACAGGAACTGGATGCGGACGAGTTCCTTGACCTGATGGAAGCAGACATGGCGGAAGCGGAGCGGCTGCTCGCTTCCGGCGAAATTGCCGATGCCAAGACGATGGTGGCTTTGTATTGGTGGATGAAGGAGCGTGCAAAGGCAGAGAAGTGATGAACTCTTACTTTCTTGATCTGCATATTCATATCGGACGCACTCTGGGAGAGCAAGCGGTCAAGATCACCGCGTCCCGCGACCTGCGTTTCTTTGAAATTGTCAGGGAAGCTGCGGAACGCAAAGGGATCGACATTGTAGGGATCATTGATGCCGCTTCGCCTCCTGTCCTGACCGAAATTCAGGATCTGGTACGGAGAGGGGAACTGGTTCCGCTTCCCGGTGGAGGCTTGAATTATAAGGACAAGACCACGGTTCTGCTGGGAGCGGAAGTTGAAACCGGCGGACCCCGTGGGGGAGCGGCCCATTTTGGAATCTGGATGCCCGATGTGGATTCCATGCGGGAATTCTCCTCCTGGCTGGCGGAAAGAGTTACAAACCCGGTGTTGTCCTCTCAGCGTGCCCGCTGTACTGCTTTGGAATTACAGGACAAAACGGCTGAACTGAAAGGAATGTTTATTGTCAATCACGCTTTCACCCCGCACAAGAGCGTCTATGGCAACTGTGTGGACAGAGCCAGTGAGATGCTGGATCTTGCGAAAGTGACCGCCCTTGAATTGGGGTTGTCAGCCGACAGCGAATTGGCCGACTTGTTTTCCGAACATGACCATCTCACTTACGTATCCAACTCCGATGCCCACTCGCTTGCCAAGATCGGAAGAGAGTACAACAGGATCCAGGCTGCGGGGACCGGTTTTCGTGATGTGAAGAACGCGCTTTTGCGTCTTGAGGGGCATGGAGTAATTGGCAATTATGGATTGGCCCCGCGTTTGGGAAAATACCATCGGACCTATTGTCTGGAATGCAATGAAGTGGTGCGGGCCGACCCGCCTGTTTTTACCTGTCCTTTGTGCGGCGGGAGCAAGGTCGTGCCGGGGGTGATTGACAGGATCCATGCGATTGCCGATCGCACCAAACCTGTGCATCCGGGTCACAGACCCCCCTACCATTACCAGATTCCCTTGGAGTTCATCCCGGGAGTGGGCAGAAAGGTCATGGACAGGCTGCTGGAGGCTTTCGGTACAGAGATGAATGTGCTGCATCAGGCAAGGGAAGCGGAACTGAAAGACGTGGTCGGAGAGCGAATCGCAAGAGACATTGTCAGTGCGAGAAACGGGACTTTAAGACTTGTTGACGGTGGGGGCGGCAAGTATGGAAAAGTTACATTGTGACAGTTTGTACGGTCTGGTGCATTTTTTTCTAGATGGCGGAAAGCTTCTATGCTATCATATGAGTTATAATTTTTCGCAAAATCCCTTACAAAGATCAATCGGGAGATAAGGAGAGAGAATCCAGTGCTGAAGCAGGTTCATCGAGCTTACAATTTCAATGCGGGTCCTTCCGCGCTTCCGCTGCCCGTTCTGCAAAAGGCGCAGGAAGAACTGGTCGATTTTCGCGGTTCCGGAATGTCCGTAATGGAACTCAGTCATCGAAGCGCGCTCTATGAAGAAGTTCATAATGAGGCGATCTCGCTTTTGAAGGAATTGTATGGAATTCCAGAGGAGTATCATGTGCTGTTCCTGCAAGGCGGCGCCAGCTTGCAGTTCAGCATGGTGCCAATGAATTTCCTGCCGGCGGACAAGAAGGCCGGCTATGTGATGACCGGGGCCTGGGCGGAAAAAGCTTTGGCAGAAGCGAAGTTGATCGGAGAAGTATTTGAAGCGGCCAGTACCAAAGAGGAAGCGTACCGCCGAATTCCACAGTTTGATGAACTGAAGTACGAAGCGGGTACCGCCTATCTGCATCTTACATCGAACAATACCATCTACGGTACGCAATGGACCGATTTTCCCGATACGGGCGATGTGCCTTTGATTGCCGACATGTCCAGTGACATTTTGTGCAAACCGGTGGATGTCTCCAAATTTGCCTTGATCTATGCCGGTGCCCAGAAGAATCTGGGACCTTCCGGCGTTACCGTGGTGATTCTCCGACCCGACATGCTGGAACGGGCTTCCAAGAATTTGCCGACCATGCTGCGGTACGCCACCCATGTCAAGAACAATTCCCTCTACAATACACCGCCCACCTTCGGAATTTACATGCTTGGAGAAGTTTTGAAATGGGTCAAGACAATGGGAGGAACCCGCGAACTGGAACGACTCAACCGGGAGAAAGCTAACTTGATCTATGACGCAATTGATAACAGCAACGGCTTCTATCGTGGTCATGCGGAACCCGGCAGCCGATCGCTGATGAATATTACCTTCCGCTTGCAATCGGAGGAGCTGGAAAAGAAATTTTTGGCAGATGCCAAAAAAGAAGGCTTTGTCGGCCTGAATGGACACCGTTCCGTCGGCGGCTGCCGGGCTTCCGCCTACAACGCGGTTCCGCGTGAAGCGTGCCAGGCGTTGAGAGATTTCATGATCCGTTTCCAAACCGAGAATGCTTGAGTACAGAGGCCCGAGGGCCTCATTTTTTTGACTATCAACAGATTGCTAGATTCAGGTGCTAACTTCTGCTTGTCCTGCATATAGTCGTAGGGATAGCAGGACAAGGAGGTTGCCCTTGATGGTTCGGAGTATGAAACTTGCTGCCGCCCGATATATGCAGGAAAACGCCAAACTGTTTGTCTATACGATCATTTTGTTTATTGTGGGAGTCCTATTCGGTGCGATTGTGGTAAACGCTCTGGCGAACGGACAGAAAGCGGATCTGTTTACCTATTTAAGAGGTTTTTTCGGTCTGGTGAATGATAACCATCTGCCCGATTCGGCGTATGTGACCTGGCACTCGATCGCAACCAACCTGAAAATGCTGGGGCTTATCTGGATCCTGGGTCTTTCCATTATCGGCCTGCCCTTGATTGTAGTCCTAATCTTTCTGAAAGGGTTTACCATCGGTTTTACGGTTGGGTTCCTGGTTGAAAACTTCGCCAGCAAAGGGTTGATGTTTGCCGTTCTGGCCGTACTGCCGCAGAACCTGATCATCGTACCCAGCCTGATCATAGCCGGGGTTGCAGGCACAGCCTTCTCCCTTATGCTGGTCAGATCCCGCTTTACCCAGAACATCCCGCTATATCAGAAATTCCTTTCCTACACCGGACTTGTGTTGGTGTTGGCAGTTTTCATGATAGTTGCATCCTTTGTCGAAGGCTATGTCAGCCCGTTACTGATGAAAATGATTACCCCCCATCTGTAGGCGTTGGAGCGGTTGGAATTTTGGAGGCAGCGGAGGTATAATCAGAAACGGTGATTGTTATGAGCGAAACACCGAAGTTTACCGTTCGAAACGAATCTTTTACCTGCATCCGGTGTGGAACCGAAGTCCGACCGCTTGCCTCAGGGGGATGCAGGAACCACTGTCCCGAATGCTTTTACTCGCTGCATCTGGATGTGAATCCCGGTGACCGGGCTTCCGAATGCAAAGGGATTCTGGAACCGGTTGCGATTGAATCCCACAGCAAAAAAGGGTACATGATTGTCCATCAATGTCAAAAATGCGGACACCGGACCCGAAATAAAGTGGCCTTGGAGGATACCGATCAACCGGACAACCTCAGCCGTTTGCTGGAACTGATGCAAAACCCTCCCCGCGTTTGACACCGCACGACGCTTTTTCATATAATAAGGCTAGAAAGTTAGCCTTACGCAACTTATTGACGCAGCCAGTTTCGGGAGGGGTCTTCGAATGCTAGATCGATTAAACCAGATAAAGGAGCAACTGCATTCGAAGTCGTTCAAGCTTACCCCACAGCGGGAAGCCACCCTGAAAGTGCTGCTGGAAAATGAAGAAGCCCACCTCAGTGCGGAAGAAATCTTCATGTTGGTCAAACAAAAGGCGCCGGACATCGGATTGGCTACGGTTTACCGCACATTGGACCTTTTGAGTGATTTGAAGATCATTGAGAAACTGAACTTCGGCGACGGCATGGCCCGTTACGAATTTCGCTCCGATGATCATCCGCATCACCATCATCACCTTATTTGCCTGAATTGCAACCGGTTCTTCGAAATTGAGGATCTTTTGGACTCCCTTGAGGAAAAGGTGGAGAGGGAACACAAATTCAAAATTATCGACCATCGTGTCAGTTTTCTCGGTTATTGCGAGGACTGCCGTGGTGAAATGGAGGAAAAGCACTCGAACTGATTTCGAGGCTTTTTATTTTGCTTTTCCAATTGATTGGTATATAATTCAATCTGGCAGGACACAGTTTAGGACAAGCTGAACGAGGGGGATGGCAGAATTGATCATCGGAGTGCCGAAAGAAATAAAAAACAACGAGAACCGGGTGGCGATCACGCCTGCCGGTGTGGAAGCGTTAAAGAACAACGGACACGATGTGTACATTGAGAGATCGGCCGGTCTTGGATCCGGATTTGCCGACGAAGAGTATACGGCAAAAGGAGCGGTGATTCTGGACTCGGCAGCGGAAGTTTGGGCCAAGGCCGATATGGTGATGAAAGTGAAAGAACCTCTGCCGGAAGAGTACGGGTATTTCCGGGAGGGGCTGATTCTTTTTACCTATCTGCACCTGGCTCCCGAACCGGAATTGACAAAAGCTCTGCTGGATAAGGGGGTTGTGGCGATTGCCTATGAGACTATCCAGTTGGAGGACCGTTCCTTGCCTTTGCTGATGCCGATGAGTGAAGTGGCAGGCCGTATGGCGGTGCAAATTGGTGCCCAATTTCTGGAAAAACCTTACGGTGGAAAAGGAATTCTCCTGGGAGGAGTCCCCGGAGTGCCGCCTGCGGAGGTTGTAATTATCGGCGGGGGTGTGGTTGGCACCAATGCGGCCAAAATGGCGCTTGGAACCGGTGCACGTGTGACGATTCTGGATATCAACCCGGACCGTCTCCGGTATCTGGATGATATTTTCGGCGGGCGGCTCACCACTGTGATGTCCAATTCCTACAACATTGAACAGGCTGTTCGCAAAGCGGACCTGTTGATTGGCGCCGTATTGATTCCAGGTGCCCGGGCTCCAAAACTGGTTAAGGAATACATGGTGCAAGGGATGTCGAAAGGATCCGTCATCGTGGACGTAGCTATTGATCAGGGCGGTTCGATCGAAACCATCGATCGTGTCACCACCCACTCCGAACCTACTTACGAAAAGCATGGAGTCGTCCATTACGCGGTGGCCAACATGCCGGGGGCTGTAGCCCGCACTTCCACTTTCGCCCTGACAAACGTCACCTTGAGTTATGCGCTGCAGTTGGCGAACAAAGGATACAAAGCAGCCATTGCCGAGAACAAGGCACTTGCCTTGGGTGTCAACATTATAAATGGAAAAGTCACCTACGAAGCGGTGGCAACCGCTCTCGGCCATACATATGTCCCGTTGGAACAGGCCCTTTAAGCAACGGAAAAGCCCGCATTGCGGGCTTTTTATCAATTTTCCGCCTTGAAAGCCATCAGCAGTATGGGACTGCCAGCCTTTTCGGTAAGTTCCTGTTCCAGTTTTTGCAGTTCTTCCACCTGGGATTCCGTCAATTGTGCAGGGGGGAACTTGCGCAGATAATTGTTTGGCGGTTCCGTCATGTCCACACCTCCTGACTGTATCATTTTTCCGTTGTCGTGTTCATATGCATCAAGGGGGGTGCTTGTATGATCATATCGCTGAGGCGAATCACCAGGTGGATTCATATTGTGATCCTGGTTGGCTTATTTTCTTTTGTGCTGTTCAAGATGATGGAGGTGGTGCATGTATGGATGCAGCCTGTCAACAAATACCGGGAACCCCGCGGGGATTCGCTGAAAGTAAACTCGGACCTGAACCTGGAGCAAAGACCGGGATACCTGGTTGACGGAATCATCCAAAGGCTTAAAGTCTTCTATATGACAGGGGAATAGAAGAAGGTGCCAATCAGTGTCCAGAAGGAAATTCTCCCTTCGCGTAGAATACTTACTATCGCAAGCAACGAAGGGAGTCTGATCAATGGACAGGTTGATCGAACGGTTTATCCATTATCTTGCAGTTGAACGGGGCCTTTCGCAAAATACGCTGGAATCGTACCAGAGGGACCTGATTGCATATACCGAATTTTTAAGAAAAAACGGGATATCCGACATCAACCAGACACGCCGTGCGAACATTATCGCCTATCTGGCGGAGATGCAGAAAATGGGACGAGCCACTTCCACGATTTCCCGTACTTTGGCCAGTACCCGGGCATTCTACGGGTTCTTGCTGCGGGACGGACTGATTGATGGGGACCCCACATCCAATTTGGAATCGCCTAAGATTGAGAAACGACTGCCGCAGGTGTTGTCTGTGAAGGATGTGGAAGTGCTTCTCGAATCACCCGATTTGAGAACACACACGGGATTGCGGGACAAGGCCATGTTGGAGCTGCTGTATGCCTCCGGCATCCGGGTATCGGAGCTGGTTTCGCTCAATCTGGAGGACGTGAATTTGAATATGGGCTTTCTCAAGTGCTACGGCAAAGGGGCCAAGGAACGGATCATCCCTCTGGGTGGCGTAGCTCTCAAGATGTTGGGCGAATATCTGAATCGGGCAAGACATAAACTGGTCCGGGATGAAACGGAACTTTCCCTGTTCGTGAATCACCACGGGCAGCGGCTGACCCGTCAGGGTTTTTGGAAGATTATCAAAAAATACGCGAAAACGGCCAACATTCAAATCAAAATTACACCGCATACCCTGCGGCATTCCTTTGCCACCCACTTGTTGGAAAACGGAGCGGACCTTCGGTCCGTTCAAGAGATGTTGGGACATGCGGATATCTCTACAACGCAGATCTATACGCATATCACGAAATCCCGGCTGAAAGAAGTCTACGCAAAAACTCATCCCCGGGCTTAATTGACCGTCATGTTTCAGTAAATCCTGTCGTATACTGTGATGGACAGGTAAGCGGGAAGGAGACGGTCATATGGGAGTGCTTGCCTTTATCGCAGGTCTGGTGTTTGTCGCTACGTTACTCGTTCTTCTGGCAACGTTCAAGCAGTTGGGGAATCAACAGAGCATCTCGGACGCACAAGAGGAAGCCCGCAAAGATACATATTCGGGTCCCATGGTTTAGCTGGCATCTCTCGGGTATGACAGGCCCGTCCGGGATGCTTTTTTATTTCAGAATATGGTATTTTAATAACGGGCAACCTTCGAACTGACAGAGAGGAGAAACAAACTTGTCGTTCTCAATTGAGAGAATCTCTGGCACCAAACAGGATTTTTATCTAACACTGGCAGAACAACTTGAGCATTTGCTGGAAGGGGAAACCGATTGGCTGGCCAATTTGGCAAACGCGTCTGCCCTGCTTTGGATGCAGCTTGATGATATCAATTGGGCAGGCTTTTATTTGTTGAAAGAAGGGGAACTGGTCCTGGGACCGTTTCAGGGAAAGCCTGCTTGCGTCCGTATCCCCGTAGGCAAAGGGGTCTGTGGAACTGCAGCGGCAACCAAAGCAACGCAACTTGTCAGGGATGTTCACCAGTTCCCAGGACATATCGCCTGTGATGCGGCTTCACGCTCGGAAATCGTGGTGCCGATCCTGATTGGGAACCGGGTGGTGGGAGTCCTTGACATTGACAGTCCGATTCTTGCCCGGTTTGACGAAACAGATCAAGCAGGACTGGAGTTGTTCACAAACAAGTTGAAAGCGATGATCGACTGGGACCGCATTGCCTGAGACAACCGGCATAATTTGCCTGAAAGGAGACTCATCATGAACGGATACAACCGTGTGATCCTCATAGTGTTGGACAGCTGCGGCATAGGAGAGATGACGGATGCGGCGGATTACGGGGATGTGGGTGCAAACACCATCGGCAACATAGCCAGAGCGGTTGGCAGCCTGAACGTACCCAATATGGCTAAGCTCGGATTGGGAAGGATTCACCCCATTCAAGGCGTTCCCACAGCCCCTGTGGCAGGTGCATATGGAAAAATGGCCGAGCAGTCGGCCGGCAAAGATACCACCAATGGCCATTGGGAAATGGTCGGAGTGAAGCTGGAGCATCCGCTCCCCACCTATCCGGAGGGATTTCCCCGGGAGATCATGGATGAATTCGAACAGCGGATCGGCCGCAAAACATTGGGCAACAAACCGGCTTCCGGGACTGAAATCCTGAAGGAACTCGGTGATGAACATATGCGCACCGGGTTTCCCATTGTATACACTTCCGCTGACAGTGTGTTTCAGATTGCAGCTCATGAAGAAGTGATACCGCTTGACGAGCTCTATCGGTATTGCGGGATTGCGAGGGAGCTGCTGGTGGGGCCGCACGGGGTCGGACGGGTAATTGCCCGCCCGTTTGTCGGATCCAACGGTCAGTTTACAAGAACTGCAAACCGACGGGATTATTCCTTGCTGTTTGGACGAACGGTGTTAAACGAATTGCAGGATGCGGGGTTAGAGGTCATCGGAATCGGCAAGATCGAAGACATTTACGGCGGTTCCGGCATCACCGGAGGGGTTCATACGGAAGACAACATGGACGGGGTGGACAAAACCCTCGACTATATGAAGAATGTGGACAGAGGCTTGATCTTTGCCAATCTCGTGGACTTTGACGCCAAATACGGTCACCGCAACGACCCCGCCGGGTTTGCCAGGGCCATCGAACAGTTTGACGGGCGCTTGCCGGAAATCGTTGCGGCCATGCGGGAAGACGACCTGTTGATTTTGACTGCCGATCATGGATGTGACCCGACTACGGAGGGAACGGATCATACCAGAGAATTTGTTCCGGTGCTGCTTTATGGCAAGCACATGCAGTCGGCAATTGACATCGGCACCCGGGATACGTTTGCCGATTTGGGAGCCACGATTGCGGAGAATTTCGGTGTTCCGAACCCGGGTATCGGCACCAGCTTCTATCAGATGATCAAACGGCAGGAGGCGTAAAAAAATGGCAGAATTGCTGCATAGAATACAAGAAGCGGCCAAGGCAATCAAAGACAGGGTACAACCTGTTCCCGCCGTCGGCCTGGTATTGGGTTCGGGGCTGGGGGTTCTGGCCGAGGAAGTACAGGACGCCATCCGGGTTCCTTATGGCGAGATTCCCCATTTTCCCGTATCTACGGTTGAGGGGCATGCCGGACAATTCGTGTTTGGGACGTTTGCCGGCAAGTTTGTGGCCATGATGCAGGGACGCTTCCATTATTACGAAGGGTATTCGCTGGAACAGGTCACCTTCCCGGTTCGCGTTATGAAACAGTTGGGTATTGATACCATTATAGTGACCAATGCCGCCGGCGGGATCAATCCCGAGTGGGAAGCGGGAGATCTGATGCTGATTCGCGACCATCTCAATCTCACTTCGCAAAACCCGCTGATCGGACACAACGAAGCCGATTTGGGACCGCGATTTCCCGATATGTCCGACGCATACAACCGGGAATTGCGTGAATTGGTGAAACAGGTTGCCGACAAACTCGGCATCGGTTTGCGGGAAGGAGTTTATGCGGGGCTGACAGGTCCAAGCTATGAAACGCCCGCAGAGATCCGGATGCTTCGCAAGCTGGGTGGCGACGCGGTTGGCATGTCGACGGTACCTGAAGTAATCGTGGCCAAGCATATGGGAATGCGGGTTATCGGGATCAGCTGCATCTCCAACATGGCTGCGGGAATTCTGGATCAGCCCTTGAGCCATGATGAAGTCATGGATACGGCGGAACGGGTCAAAAGCAAATTCAGCAGCCTTGTCCGCGAAATTGTCAGGGAATTGGAGTGAAAGCGATGACCTTTGTCCAGAAAATTGAAGAAACCGTAACATACATACGTTCAAAATCGAATCTTACACCCCGGGTGGGTTTGATTCTGGGATCGGGCCTTGGCGTATTGGCCGACGAGATTGAGAACGCCACCATCATCGATTTTGGGGACATCCCGAACTTTCCCGTATCTACAGTTGAGGGGCATGCAGGTAAATTGGTAATCGGCATGCTTGAGGGCTGTCCGGTTGTTGCCATGCAGGGAAGATTTCATTTCTACGAAGGGTACACCCAGAAGGAACTGACATTTCCGGTTTATGGAATGAAATTTCTCGGTTGTGACACACTGATTGTCACCAATGCCTGTGGGGGCATGAACCGAAACTTCCAGCCAGGCGATTTGATGCTGATTGCCGATCACATCAACTTCACGGGAAGCAATCCGCTGATCGGAGCCAATGACCCGAAATTGGGACCCCGTTTCCCCGACATGTCGCAAGCTTACAATCGTGAGTTGATTGCAATTGCCGAGAGAACGGCCGTGAAAATCGGGATCAAAGTGCAGAAAGGTGTGTATGCGGCCATATCAGGACCCGCTTACTGCACTCCATCGGAACTGATTATGTTGAGAAACCTGGGGGCCGATGCCGTGGGAATGTCGACTGTGCCCGAGGTCATTGCGGCAAACCACACGGGGTTGAAAGTGCTGGGGATTTCCTGTGTTACCGACATGGCCATTGGGGAGGAGCTTGAACCGCTTACGCATGAGCAAGTGGTGGAAGTGGCCAACCGGACCCGTCCCAAGTTTATTACACTCGTCAAAGGCTTTCTGTCAGAGGTGCGTTGACCGATGCGCATGTACGACTTGATCCGCAAAAAGCGGGATGGGGAAACTTTGAGCAAGCGGGAGATTGAATACATTGTCCGGGGGTTCACCGATGGTTTGATTCCCGATTATCAGATGGCAGCCCTTGCCATGGCCATCTATTTCCGCGGGATGGACTCCCGGGAAACGGCCGATTTGACAATGGCGATGGCTGCTTCCGGAGAGATGGTGGACCTGTCCTCCATTGAGGGTGTCAAGGTCGATAAACATTCGACCGGCGGTGTTGGCGACACCACCACATTGGTATTGGCGCCGCTTGTGGCGGCAGCCGGTGTTCCCGTCGCCAAGATGTCCGGAAGAGGATTGGGCCACACCGGGGGAACCATCGACAAGCTGGAATCCATTCCGGGTTTTTCCGTGGAATTGACGGAAGAACAATTTGTTCAAAACGTAAACACCATGAAACTGGCTCTTATCGGACAAACGGGGGAAATCGCTCCTGCCGACAAGAAGTTATATGCACTTCGGGATGTAACGGCAACTGTTGATACAATCCCGTTGATTGCCAGTTCCATCATGAGCAAAAAATTGGCTGCCGGCGCGGATGCCATTGTGTTGGATGTGAAAACCGGGGAAGGGGCCTTTATGAAAACGCAGGAAGGATCCTTCTCCCTGGCCAAAGCGATGGTGGACATCGGAACGCAGTTGGGGCGCAAAACAATTGCAGTCGTCTCCGATATGAATCAGCCCCTTGGATATGCCATCGGCAATGCGTTGGAAGTGAAAGAGGCAATTGATACACTTCAAGGCCGCGGACCTGGCGATTTGGAGGAACTGTGTCTGGAGCTTGGTTCCCACATGCTTGTCCTTGCCGGCAGAGTTCCCGATCAAGATGCAGCCAAGGATCTGTTGCGGGAATTGATCGCATCGGGAGCCGGTCTGGAGGCGTTGAAACGCTTTGTGCAAGCCCAGGGGGGAGACCCGTCCGTGATCGATCAACCGGAACGATTGCCGCAAGCCAAACGGTTTGAACCATTCCTGGCCGGGGAAGACGGGTATGTCTCTTACATTCATGCGGAAGTGGTCGGCACCTGCGCCATGATGCTGGGTGCCGGGCGGGAACGGAAAGACTCCGTAATCGATTTGGCTGTTGGAATCGTGCTGAAGAAAAAAGTCGGCGATCCGGTAAAAAAGGGAGAACCCTTGGCAATCCTCCACGTCAATGACGAGTCGAGGCTTGATGAAACACTTGCTTTGCTCAGGGGTTCCTTTGAGATTCATCCTTCTCCTGTACCCAAACCGCCGCTGATTTATGGAATTGTGACAAGCGAAAAGATAGACCGTTATTACTAGTCAATTATCAGTGACAAGATCGAATGATTAAATCCCTCCCATGGTGGCACACTAGCTTTAACTATCAAAGGAGGGAATCACTGTATGCGGGGTAGGAATCTCAAAAAATCACTCCTGACCTGTTTGGCGGCCGGAATCCTTACAGCGGCGAATCTCATTCCCGCAGTTCCTGCTG
>NZ_BDUF01000109.1:181701-194413 GCF_002335525.1 Effusibacillus lacus | reverse complement strand
CAGCCGCGGAGTCCAGGGCAGAGGACAAGAAACAGCAGGTTCAGATAGCAAAGAATGCAGTTTCAGCCATCTTGATGGATGCGGCCACAGGCCAAATCCTGTTCGAGAAAAACAGTCATGAGAAATTGCCACCCGCCAGCATTACCAAGATCATGACCATGCTGCTTGTAATGGAGGCTCTGGAGTCGGGGAAAGTAAAGCTGACGGACAAGATCCGAACCAGCGAAAGGGCCGCTTCCATGGGTGGTTCCCAGGTGTATCTTGAACCTGGTGAAGAGATGACGCTGGAAGATATGATGAAAGCCATTGCTTTGGGTTCGGCGAATGATGCATCGGTGGCTGTTGCCGAACACTTGGCCGGATCGGAAGAAGAATTTGTCAGACTAATGAATGAACGCGCGGAACAGTTGGGGATGAAGAACACCCATTTCTCCAACTGCAACGGATTGCCGGTGGAGAACCATTATACTTCGGCCCATGACATAGCCGTGATGTCAAGGGAATTGCTGAAACACGAACTTATACTCAAGTGGACGTCCATGTATCAGGATTATCTGCGCAAGGAGACAGAGAAACCTTTCTGGTTGGTGAACACGAACAAACTGGTCCGGTTTTACCAAGGGGTTGACGGACTTAAAACCGGGTTTACCCAGGAATCCAAATATTGTCTGTCGGCAACTGCCAAGCGGGGAGATTTCAGAGTGATTGCCGTTGTGCTGGGAGAGCCTACTTCACCCACCCGGAACGCGGAAATTGCAGGCATGTTTGATTGGGCCTTTGCCAATTATTTCAGTGAACCTATTTACAAAAAAGGGGAGATCGTCCAGCAAGCGCAAGTGGACAAAGGCTCACCCGGAACCATTCCGCTCTTGGCACAGGATACCATTGGCATCCTGATGAAAAAAGGGGAGAAGAAAGACGCCTTCACTTATCGGGTAGAATACGTTCCGGTCAAGGCTCCCGTCCAAAAAGGTACTGTCGTGGGGCACGTGGTCATCTATAAAAACGGACAAGAAACTGCCCGCAGCAACATTGTGGCAGGACAGGACGTGGAAAAAGCGGGTTTTGGCACGATATTCAAGCGAACTTATGGCAATTGGCTCCGTCTTGGCGGATGATCTTAATACTGCAAAGAAACAGAGTGTGATCCCGGGGCTCACACTCTGTTTCTTTAGGAGACGGTAATTTCACGAAGGTTGGTTTCCACCACTTTTTGCATGCGCAGAAATGTTTCCGTGGCGCTTGCATAGTTTCCTTGCTGTTTGTAAATACCGGATAACAGGGCAAAAGAGCGAGCCAGTTCGGCGATGCGATTCTGGAGCTGCCCCATTTGGATCAGTTGTTCGCAATAATAGATGGCTTGCGAATATTGTTCACGCTTGAAGCTGATCTCAGATAATGTCCTGTAAGCCCGAATTCTTGCATCATGATCATTGTCTCCCAGGACAAGGACTTTCTCGCAGTGGGATTGTGCTTCGTCAAACATGCCCAATCTCATGAAGATTCTTGCGATAACCGAATGCAGGTAAGAGATGTTCTCCATGACATCACTATCGGATTGTTCAAAGCAATTCCGGAGGAGATTGAGAGCTTCCTCCGATCGCCCGTTTTCATCCAGAATCTGAGCGAGTGTTGCAGTCATGTATACGGCTTCCACAGGCATGTTCAGGCTCTTATATAGGGAAATCGCATCCTGGGCATATTCCTCGGCTTTCTTATACAGGCCCAGGTCCCGATGCACTTCGCAATAGGTTTGCATAAGAACGGCGGTTTTTTTGGCGTCCGATTGATCTTGCAGGATCGATTTGGCTTGTTTCAACGTTTCCAATGCATCCGCATGGGACCCCAGTCTGTTTTGGGATCTGGCCAGGAGCAACAGCACGTCTGACAGCAGATCGTTTTCGCCGCCAAGCTCCCGGAGTCCAAGAGCCGCCGCTTTGTTCCAATGGAAGTCCGCCAGAATCAAATTTCCTTTTTCAAATTCGATTTGACCCATGGCCCGCAGCGCTTTGACGCAATATAGGTATTCGCCCCGGCTTATGCAATTGCGGTGAATCTCGTCATAGAGAGCAAGCGCTTCTTCCGTTTTGCCCGTTTTTTCCAAACACTGCGCCACATCCAGCCGGATTTCCGTAGAGGGACAATGAACGGTCTGGTCATTAAGCAATTCCAGCAAAAGTTTAAGTGCCGATTCGAACTTTCCCGCTTCCATTAAAGCCCGTGCAGACTTTAACGTTCCATTGACCTCCGTTTTGGCCTGGATTTCATTAAGGAAATAATCAAGACTCACTCCCAGCCGGTCAGCAAGTTCCGCTAACAATTTCAGTGACGGACTTGCTTTGTCGGCTTCTATTTGACTGATCATGCTGGGTGTCACCAAGCCATGTCCAAGTTCTCCCTGTGTCAAGTTCTTGCTCCTACGCAGGTGTTTGATTTTTTGTCCGAGAGTTTTTTGCATTTGCTTTGTTCCCCCTATTTTCTTACCCCACCCTATTTTACTAGACTCCCTCAGTCAGGGGAATAGTGAAGTGCGTTTTTTGTTTCCGCTTGTTTAAACAGGCCGGGAAAAAGTGATAATGGTAAGATACACATCCAACCGGATTTTGACAGATTTGCTCGAATAACTTCTAGTTTTGTCGGTTGGCAGGAAATATTTTGCTGCCGCTCGAATACCCTTTGTAGATTTGGATATACAGGGGGAGTTGGAAATGAGCCTGCAAGTGGGAACGGAGAAGATCGGAACCACCCTGGTAGTTCGTTTGGCTGGTGAACTGGATCATCACACAGCTGAATTGGTAAGGGATCGCGTGGAACAGGAATTGGATAAAGGTGTCTGCAGGAATTTGATATTCACGCTCGAACAGCTGGTTTTTATGGACAGTTCCGGATTGGGCGTAATTCTGGGACGGTATAAGCGCATCTCCCAATTGGGGGGCAGAATGTCACTGTGCGCGGTGAATGATTCCATGCGCAAACTCTTCGAACTGTCCGGCATCCTCAAGATTTTGCCGGTATATGATACCGAAACCCGTGCTTTGACGGAAATGGGGGAGGTATAATCATGGCCCGCAATTTTATGAAACTTGAGTTTCCGAGCCTGTCCCGGAACGAGTCCTTTGCGCGGGTTTCAGTTGCCGCATTTGTATCCCAACTGGATCCCGACATGGAAGAACTGACGGAAATCAAGACTGTTGTTTCAGAGGCTGTAACAAATGCAATTATTCACGGATATGAAGGCAAAGAAGGAATTGTAACAGTTACTTGTTCCTTGGAAGGAAACAGGCTTGAACTCATTGTTGAAGACCAAGGCGTCGGCATCTCCGACATTGATCAGGCCCGCCAACCGCTGTTTACATCCAAGCCTGAACTTGAGCGCTCAGGCATGGGATTTACCATTATGGAAAACTTTATGGACGAAATTGAAATTACATCTGAGCTTAACAGGGGAACAAGAGTCCGTTTGGTGAAAAGTATCAAAAGTGCTCATGCATTAGGGCATTAAGGGGTTTCTTTATGGAAAGAAATCAGGCTTCTTCACAAGGCAAACTGACTGATGAACAAGTTAAGGAATTGATCGCGAAAAGCCAAGCGGGGGATCAGACAGCCAGAGAAACATTGGTGGTAGCCAACCAAAGATTGGTGTGGTCAGTGGTACAGCGATTCCTGAACCGGGGGTATGAACCGGACGATCTGTTTCAGATCGGTTGCATAGGTTTGATGAAAGCGATCGACAAGTTCGACCTCAGTTTTGAAGTCCGCTTTTCAACCTATGCAGTTCCCATGATAATCGGGGAAATCCAACGTTTCTTGCGGGACGACTCCACCGTAAAGATCTCCAGATCGCTCAAGGAGACAGCCCGCCAGATCCGCAGGGTGCGTGACGAATTGTCCAAAAATATGGGCCGGCAGCCCCATATCAACGAGGTAGCGGAAGCCATGGGAATGGAACCCGCAGAAGTGGTGTTTGCGCAGGAAGCGCTGCGTCAACCTGCTTCTATCCATGAAACCGTGTTTGAAAACGACGGCGATCCCATTTATCTGATGGACCAGATTGCAGATGACAACCAGGAACGCTGGTTCGACAAACTGTCTTTGCATGACGCACTGGCCAAACTTCCAGAGCGGGAGAGGCTGATTGTGTTCCTGCGATTCTTCAGAGACAAGACGCAAGCGGAGGTTGCCGATGTATTGGGTATTTCACAGGTGCAAGTTTCCCGGCTGGAAAAGCGGATCCTGCAAACGATCAAAGACCAGTTGGGATAAAGTAGCCCTTCCCGGGATCATACTTTAAAGTAATATGGTTCAGGGAGGGCTTTATGTTTAACAGGATGACGAAACACAAGCTTTTGATGCTCTTTCTTTTGGGACTCCTGATCGGTTGCGGTGCCGGTTGGGGTTACTACGTTTTTGTCATGACACCCAATTACGACACTGTGTCCAACGCAAGCCGTTTATAGATGCCTCAGACGATTTATGATCGTTTGAGGTATTTGTTTTTTGGATATTCGGAAACAATTGGTGAGACGCTAAATACCATCAATTGCAACCAAAGGAGGGTGGATCATGATAGCAAGCGGGAAGAAAGCCAAACAAGGCTACAAACAATTTGCCAAGGCAAGAACCCCCCAACGTCCTGTCGGAAGAAACGTGATTCGCGCCTTTCTGGTAGGGGGAACCATATGCCTGATCGGGCAATTGGTTCAGACCTTCTACATGACGGTCTTTGACTTTTCCAAAAAGGAGGCTGCCAACCCAACGGTTGCCACCTTAATCTTCCTTTCTGTCCTCTTGACGGGCTTGGGTGTGTACGACCGGATCGGGCAATGGGCCGGTGCAGGTTCTGCCGTTCCTGTTACAGGGTTTGCGAATTCGATGGCTTCCGCTGCATTGGAATACAAAAGTGAAGGATACGTGCTGGGAGTAGCGGGCAATATGTTTAGACTCGCAGGACCAGTCATCGTATATGGCACCGTGGCGGCGTTTTTTGTTGCTTTGGTTCGCTATTTGGTCGAGCGGTTATAAGGGGGAAAACGAATGGCGAAGGTGGGAAAGCAAACGTGGAGTTTCAAGAATTCTCCACGCATACTGGGATCTTCTGCCGTTGGAGGCCCCAAAGAAGGGGAAGGACCTCTTCGTGACGATTTTGATGTGCTGCATGACGATCCGTATGTGGGGCAAAAAAACTGGGAAAAGGCAGAGGAACAACTGTTGAAAGAATCGATTCAGATGGCGGTAAAAAAGGCCGGCCTGCAATCGGATCAGATCGATATGGTAATAGCCGGAGACCTGATCAATCAGATCAGCATCTCAAATTTCTCCGCCCGATCCTTGGGAATTCCTTTCTATGGGATATTTGGGGCATGTTCGACGTCGATGCAAGGGTTGGCGCTGGCGGCCCAGCTTGTTGATTCCGGATATGCCTATTACGCGGTTGCCGCAACCTCCAGCCACAATGCTACGGCAGAACGGCAATTTCGGTATCCGACCGAATATGGAGGGCAGAAACCGCCAACCGCCCACTGCACGGTTACAGGAGCCGGAGCCGCTCTCGTGGGAAAGGGAACGGAGGGCCCCATGATAACATTCGCCACCATTGGCAAAGTGATCGACATGGGGATCAAAAGTCCTTGGGAAATGGGTTCTGCCATGGCACCGGCTGCCGCTGACACCATACTGGCCCACTTTCGGGACACGGGAAGAACTCCGGACGACTACGACCTGATCATTACCGGGGATCTTGCCCGGGTCGGGAATCCCATAGCCCGTGATTTGCTGGAAAAAGAAGGTTGCTCTGTAAGCGAGAAATTTACCGACTGCGGGATTCTTATCTACAATCCGGACCAACCGGATGTATTTTCAGGTGGAAGCGGGTGCGCCTGTTGTGCTGCTGTCACTTACGGACATTTGATGAAACGGATCCGGAAAGGGGATTTGAAGCGTGTCCTGGTAGTCGCCACAGGCGCTTTGCTGTCGCCTCTCACTGTTCAGCAAGGGGAAACCATCCCCTGTATAGCGCACGCTGTATCGATTGAAGCCGGAGGTGAGACATCATGACGTTTGTCTGGGCTTTCGTAATCGGAGGGCTGATTTGTGTAGCCGGGCAATTGTTAATGGATTTGACAACTCTTACCCCCGCTCATGTGATGGTTGTACTTGTGGTGGCAGGAGCGATTTTGGACGGATTGGGGTTATACGATCCATTGATTGAGTTTGCCGGAGCCGGGGCTTCAGTCCCAATTACCAGCTTCGGCAATGCGTTGGTTCACGGGGCCATGCAGGAAGCCAATTCCAGCGGTTTGATCGGGATTATTACCGGGATCTTCGAGGTTACCAGCGCCGGAATCTCTTCCGCCATCATTTTCAGCTTTCTGGCAGCGCTGGTATTTAGAGCCAGAGGATAATCAAGAAAGGGAGTAGTCCAATGCCCTGTGATCAAACTCCTGCCAAACGGAAAGTCATACTGATTACGGATGGGGACGAAATTGCCCGTAAAACTGTGGAAGCTGCCGCCCGGAAGGTTGGGGCCCGGGTCATATCACGATCTGCCGGAAATCCCACACCCCTTTCCGGTCGTGAGATTGTGGAATTGGTACACCAAGCCTTGCACGATCCCGTTTTGGTCATGTTTGACGACAACGGTCATGACGAAGAAGGGCATGGCGAGAAAGCCCTTCGGGAATTTGTCAGTCATCCATCGATTGAAGTAATCGGCGCCATCGCGGTGGCTTCCAATACCCGGCTGGTTGACGGTACGCAAGTGGATTTCTCTCTGGACTCGAAAGGGAACATTGTGCGGGACGGAGTGGATAAATACGGCGAACCCCTTGGTTTGCGCAACCCTGTAATCTCAGGCGATACAGTTGACGTACTCAGAGAATGTGAAGTTCCGGTCGTTGTCGGAATCGGCGACATTGGAAAAATGATGGGCCGTGATGCTTATTATAAAGGGGCACCCATCACTACTTCCGCCATCCTGGAAATCTTAAAACGGAATGGTTACAATTCCGGATGATCAACAAACGTCCGAGGATCGTCCGGCCGCAGGACAAGGACCGGCAACCGAGTTAGTGTTAAAATCAACATGTGTTTATTATGTTCCCTGTTTGGTTCAAACCATGTTATAATGTCAGTCAATACTTTCATTGACTGACTATTTTCTTTGGGAGGAGAGCAGAGCCGATGTATCTTCACGGCACAAGCCGAATCAACGAACAAGGCCGCCTTGAAATAGGCGGTTGCGATACAGTGGAGTTGGCTGAAAAGTTTGGAACACCTTTGTACGTATATGATGAAACGTTAATCCGGGAGAACTGCCGGGCATTTAAGCGGGCCTTTGACAGAAGCGGACTCCGCTACCAGGTCGGCTACGCGTCCAAGGCATTTTGTACGATGGCCATGTGCAAGCTGATAGAAGAAGAGGGCTTGTGCCTGGATGTGGTATCGGCAGGTGAACTGCATACCTCGGTGAAGGCAGGGTTTCCGGCAGACCGAATCCACTTTCACGGCAACAACAAGACTCCGGAAGAAATCGAGTATGCCCTGAAAGTGGGAATTGGGGAATTTGTCGTGGACAATTTCCGGGAGTTGGAACTGCTTGGAGGAATGGCGAAGGCTGCCGGCAAGACGGTTACCATTCTGCTGCGGGTGTCGCCGGGAGTGGAAGCCCATACACATGAATATATCTCTACCGGGCAAGAAGATTCGAAATTTGGTTTTGACGTGATGAGCGGACAAGCAAAAGAGGCGATTCAAACAGCCTTAATGCTTGAGGGGATTCGGTTGGCAGGTCTTCATTCCCATATCGGTTCCCAAATTTTTGAAACCGATGGATTCTCAGTTGCCGTCTCCCGAGTGGCCGATTTGTACGAATGGGCTGGGAAAGCTCTCGGATATGCTTTCTGGAAACTGAACGTAGGGGGCGGATTTGGCATCCGGTATACGGAAGAAGACGTTCCGCTGGCTCTGGAAGCCTATGTAGATGCCATAACAGATGCAATCAAGGTGGAGTTTGCCATCAGAGGCCTTGAATATCCGGAAGTGGTCATCGAACCCGGACGGTCGATTGTCGGAGCTGCCGGCACCACCTTGTATACGGTTGGTTCGACCAAGAACATTCCCGGCATTCGGAAATATGTATCGGTGAACGGGGGAATGACAGACAACCCGCGTCCGGCTCTGTATCAGTCAAAATATGAAGCCATGCTGGCAAACCGGGCTCTGGAACCGGCGGTCGAGACAGTTTCCATTGCCGGAAAATGTTGTGAGAGCGGCGACATGCTGATTTGGGACATTGAATTGCCGGAGGTGCGCGCAAACGATATTCTGGCCGTGTCCTGCACCGGTGCCTACAATTACTCCATGGCCAGCAACTACAACCGGATCGCCCGGCCGGCCGTCGTGTTTGTAAAGGACGGAAAAGCGGATCTCGTGGTCAAACGGGAGACACTGGACGATCTGGTGCAGAATGATTTGGTTCCGGAGCGTCTTCTGAGCGGTTCCGAACACTCCCGGGTGCCCAGCAGGTAACCTCATGTTAGTGCTATGCGCCTAAATTGGCCTGTGGCTGGACTTTTGCCGCTGGCTTTTTTCGTTTGGATGCATACCCTGTAGGGAAGCAAACAAAGGGGTGATAAAAATGGGGGCCATCATTGGCGTCATCTCTACATTGGTACAATGGGCGGGTGCCATAAGGGGTCTTTGGGCATTCGTTGTTCCCTTCTGGGGTATGATCAGAGGATGGGTCGGCAGAAAGCAGTCCGGACCGGTACCCGCAGTCAGACGGGCAGTATAAAGAAAGGTGGCATGCAGTATCCATGCCACCTTTCTGCTCTCTAATAATAATTCTGATTCCGGTAATCCCGAAAATTTTGTACGTGAACTTGCCGCATGGAACGGATTCTTGCCCTGCGGTAGATCAAGCCGATCAGGAAAAGCGGTGCCGGCAGCAATGTATACCACCAGCTGAAGGAAATATTGACTCCCAGCTTTTGCAAGAAGGATGGGGGAACAGTGACCTCCTTGTCCGAAATCAACGGAATCGACCCTATTACCTTTCCGGCTGATACAATCTCCAAGCTGCCAACGGTTGCACCTGCTGCGATCGGAGGTTTCAATTGGGGGTTCAACTGAACCCGGGTTTGTATGTCAGGATTGTCCTTCACTGCGTGTGTAAAGTAAAACTCGTATGCCGTCTTCAAGCCGATCTGCTGCTCCTTGCCAAGCGGCACGGTAGAGATAAACTGTTCTTTATCAACAATTTTCCTGGTGGTGAATTTTTCAAAACCGTAATCCAGAAGAGCGGTGGAATCAAGCCGAATCATCTGCCTCGTATCGGCAAACATCAAAGTGCCGATCAACTCCCGGTCGCCGCGTACGGCCGATACTACGATCGTTTGCTTTGCCTGGTCGGTAAAGCCGGTCTTGACCCCGTTTACTCCCTCATAGTTGTACAGCATGGGATTAATATTGTTCAGCACCGATTCCCATTCTTTGCCGTGCCAGGGTCTTGTCTCTGTCTTGACGATTTCCCTGAACTTCTCGTTTTGCATGGCATATTTTCCAATCAGGGTCATATCGTAAGGAGTGGTATAGTGTTCCGGGTCATGCAAACCGTTGGGGTTTACGAAATGGGAGTTCAGCGCCCCAATTTCCTTGGCTTTCCGGTTCATGAGTTCGGCGAAGGCTTCCACCGAACCTGAAATATGTTCGGCAATGGCTATGGCCGCATCGTTTCCGGAATTAAGCATCAGACCATAGAGCAGATTTTCCATGGATTGAAATTCGCCTTCCGCAAGGTATACCCGGTTCCCTTCCTGTTCGCGCGCCAGCTTGGAGGTTCGTACCTGCTCGTCAAGTTTTGACTGTTCAAGAGCAATAATTGCTGTCAGAATCTTTGTGATGGAAGCGGGATAAAACTTCTGATGCTCGTTCTTGGCATATAAGACTTCCCCCGACTTCATATCCATCAGAAATGCGCCGGGCGATTGAATGGAAGGTTGTTCTTCCGCAAAAGCGAACAGGGGCAACATTGTAATTACGAGTATGATGGCCAGCACCCAGATGATGATTTTTCGCAACATGCGCTACACCCCGGAAATCGTTAGTTTCATTGGAAATTCTACGGTAGGACATGCTTATTTTATTACGGTTTAAAGGATATTGCAATTCCACTTTGCTGAACTTCTCTTTACAGAACTTATCCGGCCCGGTATACTGAATACATATTCAATTTCATAGTTCCTTCAGGGCAGGGTGAGGCGACAGCCAATTCCCGACCGGTGGTGATGCAGGTATTCTGTCTGCTAAGTCCACGAGCCGACCCGGAGATGAACCGGGGAAGCAGGAGTTTGGTGCGAATCCAACACCGACGGTACAGTCCGGATGGGAGAAGGAAAACGGCTTAAGGCATGGGATGTACCCAAGCCTTGTCTCAGGCTATGCATGATACCGGGACCGTATGACTGCGGGCTTTCTGCGGCATGTCCGTTTATTTTGCATTGCTTTTCACGCTATCCGTACGCCCTGAAGAGGAATTCTTCAGGGCGATTTTACTTTGTTGAGGATGAAGGCCGTGAACGATCAACAATTCATGAAACTCGCATTGCAAATCGCTTCAGCGACCAACGGCAGAACATGGCCCAATCCCATGGTGGGGGCCGTCGTGGTCAACAACGGACAAATTGTAGGAATGGGTGCCCACCTGAAGGCCGGGGAGCCGCATGCCGAAGTTCATGCCCTGAATATGGCAGGTGACAAGGCGTTGGGGGCCACCATTTACGTAACGCTTGAACCCTGCAGCCATTATGGTCGAACCCCGCCCTGTGCCGATCGTGTCATTCAATCAGGGGTGTCAAGAGTTGTCATCGCCATGCTTGACCCGAATCCGCTGGTGGCAGGTCAAGGGGCGGAACGCATCAGGCAGGCAGGGATTGAGGTTGTGACCGGTGTCCTTGAGAGCGAGGCCCGGCGGATGAATGAAGTCTGGCTTACGGCGATTACCAAGAGACGACCCTTTGTCTGGATGAAAGCGGCCATGACCCTGGATGGAAAAATTGCCGCCCGCACCGGCGACAGCAAATGGATTACAAGCGAGTCCGCCCGCCAGGAGGTGCACCGGTATCGGGATCAAGCTGACGCCATTCTTGTCGGAATTGGAACCGTTCTTGCCGATGATCCCCAATTGACTACCCGTCTTCCCGAGGGAGGACGCAGTCCTGTTCGGGTGATCCTTGACACACACCTGCGGATACCTGAATCAGCCAGGGTGCTTGGGCCGGAAGCGCCGACGATCCTCGTTTGCGGTCCTAACGCGGACCCGGCAAAAATCCGCTCACTGCAGTCCCAAACCGTTGACGTTCTGCAAGTTGGACTGGATAACGGCAAAGTGAACCTTCATCAATTGCTGGATCAATTGTACAGGCGACAGATCACCCTGCTTCTGGTGGAAGGCGGAGCGGAAGTCCACGGGTCATTTCTCGATGCGGAATTGATCGACAAGGTTACCATGTTTGTGGCTCCGAAGCTGATTGGTGGGACAGGCCCTTCACCACTGGCGGGAAATGGCTTCTCCCGAATGAGCGATGCGGTGCAGCTTCAGAATATAAGTGTCGAAATGTTTGACAACGATCTGGCGGTCACCGGGTACCCGGACCGGCAGTTTCGGAATATGGAACTGCAGGATGAAAGAAGGTGAAACAATGTTTACCGGCATTATTGAAGAAGTGGGACGGGTGGCATCGGTCCGGCCCTCGGGCAACGCCATACACTTGAAGATTCAGGCAAAGAAGGTTGTGCAAGACGCACACCTGGGTGATTCCATTGCGGTAAACGGCGTCTGCCTGACCGTCACCCGTTTTGATGAAAACGGATTTGAAGCGGACGTGGTTCCGGAAACCATGCGGCGAACCGCATTACGCGTCCTGCAACCGGGAAGTCCTGTCAATTTGGAGCGGGCCATGCAGATGGGAGGCCGTTTTGGCGGGCATATCGTGTCCGGTCACATTGACGGTGTGGGTACCATCCGTTCGATTGCCCGTGAAGACAATGCCAGGGTGATCCGGATTGAAGCCGGGCCGGATCTGCTCAGATACATCGTGCCGAAAGGGTCCATTGCGATTGATGGGGTCTCCCTGACTGTGATGGATCGGGAAGAAAACAGCTTCCGGGTTTCCATTATTCCTCACACCGCCAATGAGACCAATCTGATTGGCAAGGAGACAGGCGATCCTGTCAATTTGGAATGCGATATGATTGGAAAATACGTGGAACGTTTGCTGGAAGCCCGTTTCGGTTTTGCGGGAGAACCTCATCCCGCCAACAAGCAGGGATTGTCAATGGAATTTCTTCGGCAGCACGGGTTTGCCGATTGATTAGGGGGAGGGAAATCAGATGTTTCATTCAATCGAAGAAGCGATCGCTGATCTGTTACTGGGGAAAGTCATCATTGTCGTTGACGACGAAGACAGGGAAAACGAGGGTGACTTTGTCGTCCTGGCCGAGAAAGCCACTCCGGAAGTCATCAATTTCATGATTACCCACGGCCGGGGGCTGGTGTGCGTACCCATCACCGAACAGCGGGCAAGAGAACTGGACCTGCATCCGATGGTCAATATCAATACGGATGCACATGGTACGGCGTTCACCGTCTCTGTCGATGCGAAAGAAGGGACCACTACCGGCATTTCCGCTTACGAACGGGCCATTACCGTAAGCG
>NZ_BDUF01000109.1:178466-181622 GCF_002335525.1 Effusibacillus lacus | reverse complement strand
GCTGATTGATGACAACAGCAAACCGGAAGACTTTAAACGCCCCGGCCATATTTTTCCCCTGATCGCCAGGGAAGGCGGAGTCTTGCGCAGGGCAGGCCATACGGAAGCGGCTGTCGATCTTGCCCGCTTGTGCAATTCGTATCCGGCAGGAGTCATCTGCGAGGTGCTGAAGCCGGATGGAACCATGGCCCGTGTGCCTGACCTGGCCGAGATCGCCAAACAACATGATTTGAAGATGATTACCATTGAAGAACTGATCCGTTTCCGCAAGTCAAGGGAAGTATTGGTGCAGCGGGCGGCATCGGCTCATCTGCCGACAGAATATGGGGATTTTCAAGCGGTGGTTTATACCAACTCCATTGACCAGAAAGAACACGTGGCATTGGTCAAGGGAGAGATTGACCCGGAGAAGCCAATCATGGTTCGGGTGCATTCGGAATGCATGACCGGAGATGTGTTCGGTTCCCATCGCTGCGATTGCGGTCCGCAGTTGCATGCGGCTCTCCGGCAGATTGAAGCGAACGGGTCCGGGGTCCTGCTGTACATGCGGCAGGAAGGAAGGGGAATCGGCCTGATCAACAAGATAAAGGCATACGAATTGCAGGAACACGGTTACGATACTGTCGAGGCCAACGAAAAGCTCGGATTCCCGGCAGACCTTCGGGATTACGGCATCGGGGCCCAGATTCTGATTGACCTGGGAGTAAGACGGATTCGGTTGTTGACCAACAACCCCCGAAAGATCAAGGGCCTTGAGGGACACGGCCTGACGATCGAAGAACGAATCCCGATTCAGATGGTGCCCAACGAATCCAACATCAAGTATCTGGATGCCAAGCAAAAAAAGTTGGGTCATATGTTAAACATCTAAACAATGCAAATTTTGGCAAAGCAAATTGGAGGAGGACACACCTTATGGCACACGTTTATGAAGGAAATCTGATTGGCACAGGGTTAAAAATCGGGATCGTGGTGGGACGCTTCAACGAGTTTATCTCATCCAAACTGCTGTCGGGAGCTTTGGATGCCTTGAAGCGGCACGGCGTATCGGAAGATTCGGTTTCCGTGGCATGGGTTCCGGGGGCTTTTGAAATTCCTTTGGTGGCTCAGAAGCTTGCGGCAAGCGGCAAATATGACGCGGTTATCGCCCTGGGTGCGGTGATCCGGGGTTCCACACCCCACTTTGATTATGTGTCCGGGGAAACTGCCAAAGGGGTTGCCGCCATCTCGCTCAAAACCGGTGTTCCCACCATTTTCGGCGTATTGACAACCGATACCATTGAACAGGCAATTGAACGGGCTGGGACCAAAGCTGGCAACAAAGGATGGGAAGCCGCGGTTACTGCAATTGAAATGGCCAACCTGGCAAAGGCGATCGAGGCATAACGTGAAAACCAACAGAAAAGCGGTTGTGTTGGCCGTGATGCTGACCAACTTCCTGGCTGCGGTCGATGTGACGATTGTGGGCACCGCCATGCCCACAATCGTCGGCAAACTGGGAGGACTGGCCTTGATCAGCTGGGTGTTTTCCGCCTATCTGCTGACCTCTTCCGTTTCCACACCCATTTACGGCAAGCTGGCTGACCTTTTTGGACGCAAAATCATGTTTACCATCGGTGCTGCCATCTTTCTCATCGGTTCTACGCTCTGCGGAATGGCCGGCTCCATGTTGGCGCTGGTGATCGGCAGAGCCGTGCAAGGTCTTGGAGCGGGAGCGGTCATGGCCATTGCCACTACCATACTGGGCGATCTCTTTACCGTTGAGGAACGTGGAAGAATCCAAGGGTTATTTTCCGGAGTCTGGGGTTTTGCCGCAATCGTAGGACCTGCGTTGGGAGGCTTGATCATCGATTGGCTTTCCTGGCCCTGGGTGTTCTATATTAATCTTCCGATCGGCTTGCTGGGCGTTCTGATCCTTTGGTTTTCCCTGCACGAACAGATTGACAAGAAAAGCCACTCCATCGATTACGGGGGGGCCCTGACATTGACAACCTCAATGACGGCTCTCCTGTTGGTCATCCTGCAAGGCGCTCAATGGACATGGACAAATCCAGCCACCTTGGCACTGTCTTCCCTGGCGTTGTTGGGATTGATTGCTTTTCTTATGATCGAGCGGCGGGCGAAAGAGCCCATTGTACCGCTGGAACTGTTTAAAAATAAGGTGATTGCCATATCCAACGCAACTTCCTTTTTGGTGGGTGCGGTGCTGCTTGGCGTAACCAGTTACATACCGCTTTATGTACAGGAAGTATTGGGACGTACACCTACTGAAGCGGGCTTTACCCTTACGCCTATGTCGGTTGCCTGGATGATCGGGAGTGTTTATGGCGGCCGCAACATGGTGACATGGGGATTTCGGCGATTGGCCTATCTTGGTGTGGCATTTATCACTGCCGGTTCCGTGTTTTTAAGCATGTTGACGCCTGAATCCGGAAGATGGTTCGGCATGATTCTGATGAGCATTCTGGGACTCGGACTGGGGATGGCCACTTTGGCCTTTACCGTTGCGATTCAGAGTGAAGTTGACTGGAACCGGCGGGGAATAGCAACTGCATCCAACATGTTTATCCGTTCCCTGGGGTCATCCATTGGAGTTGCGATTATGGGAGCTGTGTTGAATTATCGGATGGCTGCAGACAACTCGCTGTATTCCGGCTTGCATGACGTATTTGTATGGATCGGCGGAATTTCCTTAGCGGCGGTTCTCATTATGGCTTTGTTTCCAAAGTATGACTCTCTCCAAGCCAAAGAAACGAGGTCTTAAAAATGGGTTTTTTTCAATCTTTATTTGTCAGACCCAAGTTGATTTGGACCAAGCGCAGCCCTTTGCAGACAGTCTGCATCTATGAAAAAGGGCCAATCCGGTATATGAGGTTTGCAAGTGAAAGCTGGCAGGGAGCGCTTGATACGCGGAACAAGGAACGAATCCTGTTCCCGTATCAGCGTTTTTTTCTTGCTTATAGAGCCTGGCTGCCGGAGATTCGATCTTTCCTCGCATTGGGAGTAGGAACAGGCACATCCATTCGAACCATAAGGCATCGTCACCCTGATGCAAGGATTTGCGGAGTCGATGTGGACTCTGTCGTTTTGCAAGCAGCCGTTACCTTCTTTGATTGTCCGTCAGACGAGAATACAAAGCTATGTGCGATGCATGGC
>NZ_BDUF01000109.1:141961-178395 GCF_002335525.1 Effusibacillus lacus | reverse complement strand
CGGCGCTTTTCTGGAATCTTCCCGCGACCGGTACGACCTGATTTTTCTTGATGCGTATGATTCCTACTCGATTCCCAAATCCATGCGTTCGGTTGAGTGCATGCAACAGGCCCGGAACCTGTTGGAGGAGAACGGCCTGTTGATCGTGAATGTAATAGGGAGAATAAGCGGACCTGAAAGTGGATTCTTCCGGTCGTTCTACAAAACCATCCGGGAGGTTTTCTCCGAAGTGTGGGTTCTGCCCGTTACCCGATGGACCCGAATGGAACAGAATATATTGCTGATCGCTCGCAGATCGGTCGGGACACAGATGCACCCTGACAGCAAAGGCGACAAGGAATTGGAGAAGCTGTTAAGGCGGTTGTATCTTCGAACGATACCGACCTCGGATGTCCCGGTATGCAGGGATACGGAATAGTTTGCCTGCATTGTTGGGGGGAAGGGCCTGTGATATAATGAACCCGACCTTTTTGCACGTAACTGGAGAGGAGTTGCTGCATGCTAAACCTGGATTTGGAAAGGATGCTTTATTTTACAATCGCTTTTCTGATTGCAGCTCCGGTGCACGAATTCGCCCATGCATGGGTGGCGCACAGACTGGGGGATCCAACACCTGAAAGAGACGGGCGTTTGACTCTGAACCCGCTGGTTCATATCGACTGGCTGGGTTTTATTCTGATTCTGTTGGCCGGATTCGGTTGGGCAAGGCCGGTTATGACCAATCCAGCCATGTTCAGGGGAAACCGCAGGCTTGGCATGCTGAAGGTGGCCATTGCAGGTCCAATTTCCAATTTGTTGATCGCAGGATTGTTTGCACTCATTGCGAAATCAGGCATCATTCCCTATTTTGATTGGGGTTCGGGAATCGTCCGGGCTGTTATTTACATCAATGTTCTGCTGTTTGTTTTCAATCTGCTTCCCATCTATCCGCTGGACGGGGAGAAAGTGCTCAGATCCTTGGTTCCCATGCGGTACTTGGGCCTGTTTTACAAGATGGAAACCTATGGCCCTTTCATCCTGTTGCTGCTTGTTTTTATCCCTGGAGTGTTGTGGAACATTATTGGACCGCCGATTGAGCTGATCATGATTTGGTTGAGATAGGGAGAAGTAAGCATGAATGCCGAATACCTGGTTCGTCTGGATTCCTTTGAGGGACCGCTCGATCTGCTGCTGCACCTGGTGGAAAAAAACGAAATGGACATCTATAATATCCCGATTGCGGAAATTACCGAACAATACTTGTCCTATCTGAATGCCATGCAGGAACTCCGGTTGGATATTGCATCCGAATTCCTGGTAATGGCCGCCACCCTTTTGGCCATCAAAAGCAACATGCTGCTCCCCAAGCCGGAACCGTTGGAACTGGACGATGTATTTGACATGATGGACGAGGGAATGGATCCACGCCAGCTCTTAATGGAAAGATTGCTGGAATACAAGAAATTCAAATATTTGGCGGCTGAACTGCAGCAAAGGGAAATACACCGGAGCAATGTCTACACGCGCCCCCCGGGAGACCTGACACCCTTTATTCCGGATGAAGAACCAAATCCGGTGAAGGGTGTGTCGCTTTATGACCTGTTGGATGCTTTTCGGTCCGCTTTGCTGAAAGCGGTGGAAGAAGAGGAGCCGGTTGCCCGCATTCGCAGGGATGAGGTTTCGGTGAAAGAAAGAACCTTCGAAATTCTTGACTTCTTGCAGTTCCATTCGGGACAGGCCTCGTTTCAATCCCTGCTGTCCAGGTACCGGCGCCGCTCTGAAATTGTGGTCACCTTCCTGGCTGTACTCGAGTTAATCAAGAACCGTAAGATCCAATGCAGGCAAGAGGGGCTGTTTTCTGACATTCTGTTGCATCTTGTCGTGTAAGTGACGGTGATTCGGAGTGGTGAACCTATTCATGGATTATAAAGAAGTCAAATCGATTATTGAAGGACTGCTGTTTATGGCGGGCAGCGAAGGGTTGGAGGCAAGGCAGATTGCCGAGGTGATAGGCACCGACGCGGATGAGGCGGCAGATCTCTGTCACGATCTGGCTGCCGATTATCGCCGGGACGGACGGGGGTTGCAAATTGTGGAAGTGGCTGGCGTGTTTCAGATGACCACGTTGCCCGAACATGCTCCCTATTTTGAAAAATTGGCATACCAACCCCAACAGTCCACCCTTTCGCAAGCTGCTCTTGAAACTTTGTCCATCATCGCCTACAAGCAGCCGATTACAAGAAGTGACATTGAGGAAATACGCGGGGTCAAAAGCGAGAAGGCGATCAACAACCTGCTCGGCAAGAAGCTGATTGCCGAAGTGGGGCGGGCCGAAGGGCCGGGCCGACCCATTCTGTTTGGAACCACCAGGGAATTTCTGGAGTATTTCGGGCTTCGAGACTTATCGGAGCTGCCGCCGCCTCCTGCTTTCATTCCGCAGGATGCATTCAGTGAAGAAGAACGCCTGCTGTTTGATCAACGTTCTATTTTTTCCTTTGAACAGGGAGGAGAAGAAGACGACTAAGCCAGGTCAGGACCGCGCACAAAGCGCGGTTTTTCTATAATAATGTGGAATGGAATTGTACGGATTGGGGAAACTTAACAGGCGAATATTGGAAGGCGGGAGGGAACCGGCATGAACTGGGTGTGGACAGTTCTTATCCTTGTTGGGGTTCTCATGCTCCTGATCTGCCTGCTCCCGGTTCAGGTCAAACTGCGGTATTCCAGAGAGGGCGAAGACGATCACCTGCTGGTGCAGATCATAACATTGTTCGGATTGTTCAAATACACTGTGGAAATTCCGGTAATGAAAATTGTGATGAACAGAAACAAGAAAGTAAAAATAAACTCGGAATTGGAAACCGGGTTTGGTGAAGAAGCCAATCAGCAGCGTATCGGGCTCTCGGTCACCCTGCGAAAAATCAGGAAGATCATTCGCGTTCAGAACGAATTGACTGAGCACTTGTTCCGCTTCACCAGCCGTGTTAGAAAAATGACAAAAGTATTCCGTATTACGGATATAAAATGGAAAACCGAATTGGGCACCGGGGATGCCGCCATGACGGGCACTGCCGCTGGAGTTGTATGGTCAGCAAAAGGAATGGTCATTGGGATCATGTCCCATTACTTTTCCTTACGGACAAAGCCAAGATTGATTGTACAGCCGGATTTCCACGAGTTAAAGCTCTCCACTAGCGTTGATTGCATAATCCGTTTTTGGGTCGGGCAGGCTATTGTGGCAGGGATTCAAATGGCATTTTACTTGCTGAGGGAGGGAAAAAAAACGTGGCAGATCATCCGATCCAGGGTTTGATGCAAACGGCAATGGAAAACATCAAAGAAATGGTTGACGTGAATACTATCATCGGAGATGCTGTTGAAACACCGGATGGAAGCGTGATTCTTCCCATATCAAAAGTGGGATTCGGATTTGCGGCCGGCGGAAGCGAGTTTGAAATCGACGGTCAGGACGCCGGAAGCGGACATCCCTTTGGCGGAGGCGCAGGGGGCGGTGTGTCGATAACTCCCATCGGTTTCCTTGTAGTGGGGAACGGCCAGGTGAAACTGTTGTCTTCCGAAGCGCCCAATCAGTTGTACGAGCGACTGATCGACCTGGCTCCATCCCTGATTGAAAAAATTCAATCCATGACCGGCGGAAAGAATCAAAACCAGCAGCAAGGGCAGCAACAGCAACCGAAAATTGTCACTACGACGACAATGTAAACACCGCAACCAACTCCCAACATGCAATAACTAACGGGAATTTTACAGAAAAACCATTCGTCCAGGACGAGTGGTTTTTTTATGCTTGTTTCCAGTTGTCCTACTTGCAGACAAGCTTGCATATACCTTTAGATGAGTTTACCCGCAGGAGGTTGTCATGAAAAAACGCCCGTGGTTTCTTCTAATCCTGATCATGATGTTGTTGATCGCCTTCCCGCTGTCATCCTACGGGAAAGGGGATTGGGATCCGGAGCAATACGCGAGGGAAGTTCCCATTTCGGCGGAAACGGCTGCCTTGATTGACGTGCAATCGGGACGCATCCTGTATGGCAAAAACATGCACAAGCAAATGAGAATTGCCAGTTTGACGAAGATCATTACGGCCATTGTGGCAATTGAATCGGGCAGACTGGAGGAAACGGTCACTACCTCCAAAAATGCCTATCGGGTGGAAGGATCGTCCATTTACCTGGAACTGGGTGAGAAGCAAAAGTTGATTGACCTGGTCTATGCCATCATGCTTCGATCCGGGAACGACGCGGCAACTGCCATAGCGGAACATGTCGGTGGAGGTTCCATCCAGAAATTTGCCGAGATGATGAACCGGAAGGTGAAAGAACTTGGCTTGACCGGAACACATTTTGTCAATCCTCACGGCCTGGATGCGGAGGACCACTATTCTACAGCCCACGATATGGCCGTATTGACCGCATATGCGCTTCGCAATCCCGTTTTTGCCGAGGTGGTTCGCACCAAGGTAAAGCGAATTCCCTGGGAGGGCAAAGAATGGGATCGCGTCATGTCTAACAAAAATAAAATGCTTTATCGATATCCGGGGGCTGACGGGGTAAAAACCGGGTATACAGAAGCGGCCGGCAGATGCCTGGCCTCCAGTGCGACAAGGGACGGGCGTCAGTTGGCTGTTATCGTGCTCAACGACAGACAGGATTGGGACGATTCGGCCAAACTGCTCAATTACGGCTTCACTAAATATGAATATGCCGAGTCGGTGAAGGAACAGGAACCGGTTGCCAATCTTCCTGTCAAAAACGGGGTTCGCGACCAACTGCAGATCGTTGCCGGTTCGAAACTGGGCTATCCGGTGCGGGCGGAGGAAAAGCATTTGTTGCGAAAGGACATTCAGCTTCCCAAACATTTGACTGCTCCGGTCTATGCCGGTGAGAAGGTTGGGGAAATCAACCTGTACTTCAAAGATCAGAAAATTGGTTCCGTTCCGCTTCTGGCAGCTGAAACAGTTGAAGGTACAGGATTACTGGCAGATTTTATAAGGTTTTTTAAAGGATTGTTCAAATAAGGAGGTGGGCCCGATGATGAATGTGATTTGGTTAAGCCTCCTGGTGATCGGAATTGCGGTTGGGATCGCCACGGATAACATGGATGGCATTACCCGCGGCATCTTGAAAGGAGCGGAAGACGGGGTTGCCGTTTGCTTGGGTCTGATCAGCATCCTGGTTTTTTGGCTGGGACTGATGAAGATTGCGGAACAAGCGGGTCTGGTTCAACTATTGGCGAAGGCGCTTAAACCGATCGCCCGTTTTTTATACCCATCCGTACCGATCAATCACCCCGCCATGGGATCCATTCTTGCAAACATGAGCGCCAACATTCTGGGTCTTGGAAATGCGGCGACCCCTTTGGGATTGAAGGCAATGCAGGAGTTGCAGACATTGAACCCTCATCCTGACCGGGCCAGTGATGCCATGTGCACCCTGTTGGCAATCAATACAGCCAGCCTGACCATCATTCCGGCTACCGTTATCGGTTGGCGCATGCAATATGGATCGGACAATCCCACCGAGATCGTGGGGGCTACCATCCTGGCCACCTTCCTGGGGACGACGGTCGCAGTTCTGCTTGACCGGACATTTCGTGCGATTGATCGCAAGAGGAGGAGGGAATGATGGAATGGATAAACACCCTCTCAGAATGGGCCCTGCCGATCGTGGTGGCTTCCATTCTGGTCATTGGCCATTTCCGCAAGGTCCCCGTTTATGAAACGTTTGTTGAAGGTGCAAAGGAAGGTTTTCCCACGGCAATCAAGATCATTCCCCATCTGGTTGCGATGATGGTGGCTGTCTCCGTATTCAGGGAATCGGGGGCGCTGGACATGCTGCTGCGACTTCTTCGACCTGTCTTTGAAGTTTTGTCCATACCTGTTGAAATCATTCCCATGGCTTTGCTTCGTCCCATTTCCGGCTCCGGATCGAGCGCGGTCATGTTTGACATCTTCCAAACTTATGGTCCCGATTCCCTATTGGGCCGGATCGCTTCCGTACTGCAGGGTTCGAGTGATACAACCCTGTATGTTTTGACTGTGTATTTCGGATCTGTTGGAATTCGCAACGCGAGATATGCAGTTAAGGTGGGGCTCTTGTCGGACCTGGCGGCAGCCATCTTCTCCGTGCTGGTTGTTTATTGGGTTTTTGACTTATAATGGTAAGTAAACCATGCAAAGTCGGGTGAAACAGTGGAACGTCTGCAAAAAGTCCTTGCCCAGGCCGGGGTCGCATCCCGAAGAAAATGTGAAGAGCTGATCGTTTCCGGAAGAGTAACAGTGAATGGTCTTGTGATCAGGGAGTTGGGGACGAAAGTGGATCCGGAACTGGACCGGATCGAACTTGACGGAAAGCCAATTGAGCAAGAACCATTAGTCTACATTTTGTTGAACAAACCCATTGGGGTAGTAACAACCGCTTCCGACCCGGAAGGCCGCAAAACTGTAATTGAGATCGTACAGGTGAAGGAGCGTGTGTTTCCGGTTGGAAGGCTGGATATGAATACCAGCGGCTTGCTGCTGCTTACCAATGACGGCGAACTGGCCAACGGACTGATGCATCCCCGGCATGAAGTAGACAAGAAGTATATTGCTGAAGTAAAGGGAAGCATTTCGGAGGAAGCGCTGGCGAAGCTCGCAAACGGGATTCTGTTGGAGGACGGTCTGACAGCGCCGGCAAAAGTAAAATTGCTGAAAAGAACTGCCTTCTTGTCCAAGCTTGAAATCACGATTCATGAAGGCAGAAACCGACAGGTGCGTCGAATGTGTGAGGCGGTCGGACATCCCGTGCAGAAACTTAAAAGAGTACAAGTGGCATTTTTGACACTGGGCGGCTTGCCGCCAGGCGGCTGGCGATATCTGACAGATTTTGAAGTAAAACGTCTGTATGAGATTGCAGGAAAGTCCGCTTGATTTGTATCAGCCGATAAAATATAGCATACTAGAGGAAGACGGTGACTGCCGTCTTCTTTTTTCACAAAAAGTTCACCTTCCGGATAGGTTTGTCACAATTTCGTACGGTATAATGAATCTAAGCTGAACATGATTTTGAAAGTCCACATTTATATTTGAGGTGCATCTGCTTGGCATTCAAAAACAGAACGGGAAGGGCTCTTACCGTCGGGGCGCTGCTTCTGGCGGCAATCGGAATAATTGCTGCTCTGTTGAACTTTACAAAAACTGATAACTCGAGTGTAGCTGCAGGACAGGCTGCTCCTCCGTTCACCCTTTCCGATTTGAACGGAAACAAGCTTTCGCTCGCCGATCTTAAGGGGAAAGTGGTCCTCTTGAATTTTTGGGGTTCTTGGTGCGACCCTTGTCGCCAGGAAATGCCGGCCATCCAGGCCGCCTATGAACAATACAAGGACAAGGGGTTCGTTGTTGTCGGCGTCAACATCGGGGAAAGCAAAGTCACCGCCAAAGGGTTTGCCGACCGTTATGGCGTAACCTTTCCGGTGGTTCTGGACAAAGACAGAGAAGTGACATTGGAACGATATAAAGTCGGTCCGATCCCAAGTTCGTTTTTTATCGACAAACAGGGAAACATTCAGTACAGGTATGAAGGTCCAATGACGGAAGGTTTTCTGACCAACAAGATCCAAACGTTACTTGCACAACCGTAGGGGACTGATTGAATGATGAATACACAGGCAGCCAAAAGGCGCCGTTCGATATTTGAGTGGCTGTGGGATTTCTTTGCATCCGTCAAAGTGGCGATTGTCATTATTGTATTAATCGCTTTATCGGCAATTATCGGAACTATATTTCCGCAAGAGAATTTTATACCTTCTTCCAATCCGGCGGCCTATTATGCCCAGACCTATGGGGACTTGGGCAAGTACTACTACAAGTTTGGTTTTTCCCATATGTATACCTCCTGGTGGTTTGTAAGCCTGCTTTTGGCGCTTGGGGTGTCTCTTGTAATCTGTTCATTGGAACGTGTCGTTCCCTTGTACAAATCTTTGCAGCGGCAGGAAGTCAAGCCTGCCCTGTCTGTCGTTCAGCGAAAAAAAATCTATGTGCCGGTCGAAGGTGCAGATGCAGCACATGCCGATCGGTTGGCTTCCGAGCTTGCGAAAAGAAGATACAAAATCCGTCGGGATGGGGATGCCTTCCTGGCGGAAAAAATGAGGATTTCCCGATTTGGGGCATATATTCTCCACATCGGATTGATCATTATTATTCTGGGAGCGCTGTCCCGTCTGATCCCTGGCTGGTACGTGTCGGAGAACATCTGGATCGAGGAAGGGCAAACGGTCAAGGTTCCCGGTTCCGATTTCCATGTTCGAAACGATGAATTCAAGGTGGAATTTTATGAGGACGGCCGTCCGAGCCATTTTGAAACCCAAGCGGTGCTCATTGAAAACGGAAAGGAAGTACGTCGGGAGAAAATTGTGGTCAACCGGCCCTTAAAGCACAAGGGAACTCTTCTGTTTCAGGCGAGTTATCTGCCTCCCATGATCAGGCTGCTTGATGCCGAGTTGATCGACAAGAGAACAGGCAGCAGGCTGGAGACTTTCCAGATTGATTTCTCCAATCTGCAAACCGAGTATAAAGCGGGTGCCTACATCGTTCGTGTATTGGATTATTTTCCCGACTTCGACATGGAAAACGATCAGCCGGTCACCAGATCGACGGATCCCAACAATCCGGTATTGTTGGTGCAAATTGAAGGCCCCGGAGTCGAGAAACCAAGCAAGCAGTTCTTTTTTGTCTTCCGCCAATTGGAGTTGGATCAGAACTCTGCCTTTGAATTGGCGCCGGTCGGCGGCAAAATGATTGAAACCACCGGGCTTCGCGTGCAGAAGGATAACGGAATTCCGATCGTGTATGCCGGATGTGTTGTCGTTCTGGCGGGTCTTGTTCTTGTATTTTATTTCCAGCACAGACGGGTCTGGGGTCAGATTCACAACGGGATCCTGCATGTAGGCGCACAGACCAACAAGAACTGGTACGGGATGCGCAGGGAGATGCAGCGGGTGTTCAAATCCCTTAATTGGCAACAAGAAATTATTGTGAGACAAGGAGGGAAGAAGCAGTGATGCTTGAAATATCAGCCTGGTTGTACTGGATGGCGTTCTTTGGATATTTTACCGCCTCTGTTCTTTATATAATCGGCGTAACGGGGCAAAAGATCAAAATCAAGAACGGGGAAGCGGCTTCCAACATCTGGACCCGGTGGGGATATATCGCGGCCATTGGCTCGGTTTTGGTGCAATTGGCCGGATTTGTCACCCGTTGGATTGGCCAGGGTCACGCACCAACGTCCAACATGTTTGAATATATGAGCTTTTGGGCATGGTGCATCATGCTTGCTTTTGTCATTATCAGTGCTTTTTACAATTTTCCCATTCTCGGGGCTTTTGCCGCTCCAACCGCACTGGCGGTATTGGGGTATGCCAATGTTTTCCCCGATGAATCCCAAGCATTGATACCTGCACTGAAAAGTTACTGGTTGTATATCCATGTAACCACGGCCGCCCTTGGGGAGGGTGTTCTGACTATTGCCTTTGCCGCTGCATTGATGCATTTGCTGGTTGTCACGGACCTCAGCGTATGGAACCGTAAAGGCAAAGCATTGGAGTTTGTCATGTTCCTGTTTATCGCTTTGGTTGGATTCGTCACCGTTTCATTGATTTTCAAGGCGCAGCAATATACCTTTGTGGAAGCTGTAACCCAGAAAACTTACGAACTTCCGCCTCTGGTTGGCCCTACGGGAACAGAGCTTGGTTCGCTTGGAAGTATTTTGGGAATCCCATTGCCTTTGTTCAACGCTCCCAGCTGGGTGACCGGTGAAAAGGCGTTCTTAAAGCTCAATACACTGGTATGGACACTGCTTTCCGCCATTGTTATTTATTATGGCTTGCGATTCATCAACCGTAAACCGCTGGTTCATACAGTTTCCAGATGGGTTCAAGGCTTGGATGCGCCTTCCCTTGACGAACTTTCCTATCGGGCTGTGGCCATCGGGTATCCGATCTTCACTTTGGGAGCTTTGGTGTTCGCCATGATCTGGGCACAAGAAGCATGGGGTTCCTATTGGTCCTGGGATCCGAAAGAGACATGGGCGCTTATTACCTGGCTTTACTATACGGCTTATCTGCATTTGCGCCTGACACGTGGCTGGGAAGGGGAACGCGCCTCATGGATGGCGGTGGCCGGTTTTGTCGTGATCTTGTTCCTGCTGGTAGGCGTCAATTTCCTGATTGTCGGTTTGCATGCTTACGCTTAATAGTCTGGAGGGAGAATTATGGAGAACAAAGTACTACGAATCTTGGTGGTGGATGACGAAGAGCGCATCCGCAAGCTTGTCCGCATGTACTTGGAACGCAATGCTTTCGAGGTGGAAGAGGCGGAGGATGGAAATCAAGCCCTTGAAATGGCTCTTGAGAACCAGTATGATTTGATCGTTCTGGACCTGATGCTGCCTGGCATGGACGGCCGCAAAGTGTGTGAGGAGATCCGAAAGCAAAGCGATGTTCCTGTAATCATGCTTACGGCGGCCGGGGATGAATCAAGCCGGATCCATGGTTTCGAATTGGGGGCCGATGACTATGTGGTCAAACCCTTTTCGCCCCGGGAACTGGTCATGCGTGTCAAAGCGCTGTTAAAGCGCGCTCAAGTCAAGAATGAAGTTCATCAGGATGTCGGTCATGTTCTTTCGACCCACGGACTGACCATCAACATGGATTCCCGCAAAGTGATCGTGGAGGAGGAAGAGGTGCCTCTTACACCCAAAGAGTATGAGCTCCTTTGCTATCTTGTTCAGCGACCGGACAAAGTGTTTTCCCGAGAGGAATTGCTCCGGGATGTTTGGAACTACCAGTTTTTTGGAGATCAGCGAACTGTCGATACCCATGTGAAACGTTTGCGTGAAAAACTGGGCCGTCACTCAGCCAAAGTTGCCGACATGATTGTAACCGTCTGGGGCGTTGGATACAAATTTGAGGTGCGCGAGTGATTCGCAACAGCGTTGTCGTCAAGCTCTGGCTCACGATTATCGTCCTGGTGGTTTTCGTTTTGTCGATGCTGGCAGTATTCCTGGAACAACTGTTTGACACCTATTTTTACAGTTCCCAGGAAGAGGCGCTGAAAAACAGGGCAGCTTATATCAGCAATCTGTTAATTCGCGAAAAAGATCAGAACCTGGCTGTCACGGTGGCGGAAGAACTGCTAAGGGAATCCAACAGCCATATGTATATTATCGGTCCATTGTTTACGGACCGTGAATTCAATGAACTTGAACAGTTTCCAACCGATCTCAGAGAACGGTTGGAGGCTGGCGAGCAGGTGTTGCGGCGTGGGACAAGCCCGGGGTTTGGACAATTTCGTTCAGAAACCAACAGTGCCTGGTTGATTCACCCGATCCAGGAAGAGAACCGGCTTCGTTCGGTACTGTTGATCCACCAACCTGTTGCTGAAATTGAGAAAGCGATTGAGCAAATCCGAAACTTGATTTTCTTTGCCGCCGGCATTGGAGGTGTGTTGACGACAGGTTTGTCTTTTGTCGTATCCAAAAACCTGTCGCGCCCCGTCATTCAAATGACTAAGGTGGCCGAAGAAATGGCTCGGGGAAATTACCACGGGAAAGTGAATGTGGTAACCGGCGACGAGGTCGGCAAACTGGGGCGCACTCTAAACTTCCTTGCCAAAAGTCTTGAGGAGACCATAGACAATCTGTCAAAGGAAAAAGAGCAGTTGTCGATGATTCTGTTATCCATGACAGACGGGGTGGTGTCTGCCGATCTGGATGGGAAGGTTACACTGGCCAATCCTCCCGCCAAGAAGTGGTTGCGGGCGTTAACGATCGAGGAGACTGGAACCCCTTCGGAAGAACGGCTCCCCAAAGAGTTGAATGACTTAAAGAATCTTGTGCTGGAGAATCCGGAAACCAGAGTAACGGAATTGAACTGGCAGGGACGCTTTATCGCTCTGACAATGACACCGTTATACGAACCTGATGGTGGACCCGTTCGGGGGATTGTAGCCGTATTCCGGGACATCACTGAAGAACGGACTTTGGAGCGAATGCGGAAAGACTTTGTGGCCAGTGTGTCCCACGAATTGCGCACACCTCTGGCGATGATGCAGGGATACGGAGAAGCGCTGCTTGACGAATTTGGGGAGGATCCGGAACAGCGCCGGGAACTCACCCAGATCATTCTTGATGAAACAAACCGCATGAAACGGCTTGTGAATGATCTCCTGGATCTGGCCCAATTGGAAGCAGGCCAGTTCGAATTGCATTCGACCCAAATTGACCTGGCGAATGTGATTCGAACCATTGGAAGGAAATTCCTGACACTCGCCAATGAACGGCAGATCCAATTCCGTGTGAGTTTTGACCCGAACGATGCATTCCCGATTGAAGGAGACTCCGATCGGCTTGAGCAGGTATTTACAAATTTGATTGATAACGCAATGCGGCATACGCCGGCCGGCGGTTCCGTCACTTTGGACATGCGCAAGGAGGCGGGCTATATTCGGATTGACATTTCCGATACCGGGGAAGGAATCCCCACAGAGGATCTGCCATTTATTTTTGAGCGGTTTTACAAAGTGGACAAGGCTCGAACCCGTGCCAAAGGCGGTACTGGATTGGGGCTGTCGATTACAAGAAATATCGTTTTAAAACATCGAGGAGAGATTATAGTATCAAGCACCGTCGGGGTTGGAACCACATTCACCGTAATTCTTCCTCTGCTGGGCAAAACAAACACCCTGCACGCCTAATCGTGCAGGGGCGCCCTAACTTCCGGAGTACGCTTCGTATAGAAGCTTTATTTATGTTTCGGGATAGAGACGGCTCAGAATATCGGCAATCTCGTCCGCAAGCGAGGAGATGGGGCGACCGTTTCGCGCTCCGTTTGCCAATTCTCGTATTCGAGTAACCGTGTCCACATCGGCTGTTACCACCGCTTTGTAACCTGGCCCCGTGCGCTCCGCAGCTTCCTTCACCGAATATTTGACCGTATCGATTTTGGATCCACTGATGTCAGCTTTCAAATCGACACCCACAAGAGCAATACGGCCTGTCAACAATACATAAGCGCGTTCCACACCAGGTATACCGGTCAAGACCTGTGCGATCTCGTCAGCTTGTTTCGCTGCATTGTATGTCTGTGGACGTTGTGCCTGTTGTGGAGCGCGGAGTTCCCTTTGCTGTTCCGCATGCTTGGGGATGTTCTGTGCTTCCTGCGGAGACGGGGTTTCTTCAGCTGGAGGTGTCCGCACTTGTCCTGGTTTGTTTGTTCCCTCCCCGGTAGGTCTGTATTGGGATTGTTGTGCGGCAGGACGGCAACCCGCCAGTGCGAAAATTGCACAGATCACCATGAAGATGGATGTCCATTTTTTTCGGTTCATTCTTATCACCTCAATGGTAGTATTTCCATCACATGAAAATTTCGTAAGGAATCTCACGGAAAATTTGGGTGAATATAGGGCAGTATAGATTTGAGGTGACAAGAATGCCGTGGGTTTATTACGGAAAATTATTCGACAGCAAATTTCAGGCAGGCTGTCTGGCGGCGAGAATTCGTGACGATTGGTGGACAAACCATTACCAAAGCCCACGTTTTGTCGGCATCTACCAGACAAAATCGGGACGTTACGGCGTGAAATACTTGTGGTGATGCGGTTTTTTCACGTGGAACAATTCAAAAAATTCTCGATTTAAGTCGATTATTGCCGTAATAGCTCATTGGCCATTGGCGACCTTCATTCCGGGGAGGAGTTCGATTATGCACAGGAATCCAAGTGACCAAACTCTTGCAGAATTGTTGAGAGAAACCAGAACCATCGCAGTGTTTGGATTGTCAGACGACCCTGCCAAAGCCAGCAACGAAGTTGCTCAATATCTGCAATCGCAAGGATATGAAATTATTCCGGTCAATCCGAAGCTGACGTCCGTTCTGGGACGGAAATCGTATCCGACATTGATGGATGTTGAAGGAACTGTTGATATCGTGGATGTATTCCGTCGAAGCGAACATGTTCCGGAAGTGGTCGACCAAGTGATGCAAATGAAGGAAAAGCCGAAAGCGGTTTGGATTCAATTGGGCATAGTCAACGACGAACAGTGCAAGCGGATTGAAGAAGCCGGGATCACGGCGATTCAGGATGCTTGCATAAAAATCGAGCATTACCGATTGTTGGGGAAAGAGAAACTATAAGAAATCATGCAGGAGGCCTGAGTATGGCTGACAAGAACATGAATGAATCTGACATCGAGCTGCCGTCTCTGCCAAAAAGTTACGGGCATCGGGCTTCCATGAAATGGATTACGATCGAGTCGGTGCGTGTGGTAATGGAACGCTCGAAAACACTGGAGAACAAGCGGATTGTGCTGCTGACCCCTGCAGGGCTTGTGGAAGGGGAATTGACAGACATCGCCCCGTCCTACGCAGAATCTTTCAATTCGGAGCTCGGAGAGGAGCTGACTCCAAATATTACCTCCATGGTCGCCAATGTACGGATTGACCTTCTCCGCATGATTGAAAAACAGGAAGACAAACTGGAATTAATTGATTCGGCACCGCTGGTAGGTCTTAAGAACGTTGTGGTTCGCACGACAGATCATACATTTAAACTTCCCGAGATTACATTGTTTGCCGACCAAATTGCCGGTTTTACGGTTTCCCGTCAGGTGTTAAACTGAAAGTTATTGTAGTTTATGATCTTCTTTGGTAAACTGAATGTGTCTCCACTAGGGGTGCTGGGATCACCGGCTGAGAAAGGAGCATTCCTTAACCCTTGGAACCTGTCACTGGATAATGCCAGCGTAGGGAAGTGGCCAATGCGGGTAACTGTTTGGAACCATGCCGCTTTCCTTATTCGGAAAGCGGTTTTTGTATTGGATACAGTTTTTGGATACGGTTGTGCAAAGGTGTGAGATTTTTGGACAGCAGATTGTATGTGATTACCGGATCGGCTTTTTTGAAGGGAAGAAAACTGGAAGATGTGATCCTTCAGGCAATCGGCGGAGGGGCGGATTGCATTCAATTAAGGGAAAAAGATGTTTCCTCCCGCGAATTGCTGGAGATGGCGGTTCTCTTGAGGAAGCTCACCAAAGAAACCGGAACAACCTTTATTGTTAACGATCGCGTAGATATTGCACAAGCAGTCGGGGCGGACGGAGTACATCTTGGACAGCAGGATCTGCCGATTGCCGTTGCAAGGGAAATACTGGGTCCTGACAAGATTATTGGGATTTCGACACATGACTCGAAAGAAGCAATAGAGGCGGAACGGTCAGGAGCCAACTACATTGGTCTTGGACCGGTCCATCCCACTCCAACCAAATCGGATGCCGAGCCTGCCATCGGTTTGCAGGGGATAAGGGAAGTATGCCGCCATGTATCCATTCCTGTGGTAGCCATTGGAGGAATTAAACAGAAAGATGTGGAGGACATTATCCGGTCGGGTGCGAGTGGAGTCGCGGTTATAAGCGCCGTAATTGGCGCCGATGATGTGCATGCTGCCGCAAAAGCGATGCGAGACGCAGTAGATCGGGTCAGGAAAGAAGGAATCGGACATGGATCTTACTATCAACGGTCAATTGAGGACGGTGCCCGGCGCAAAGACGCTGGCAGACGTAGTCAGACACTTCGGGCTGACGGAAAAGATCATTGTCATTGAACACAATTTGACAATCATTCCCCGTGAGCGATACGAAGATACAAAAGTGGCCCCGGGTGACAAAATCGAAATCGTTCACTTTGTGGGCGGCGGATAATGGGAGGAGATTTGACTCGTGAAAATTGAGGTTCAATCGGATGTGTTAAAGATCGGAAATCATGTATTCAAGTCCAGGCTGTTTCTTGGAACAGGAAAATTTCCCGACCTGGAGGTGCAGCAGCAAGCGGTCGAAGCATCAGGAACCGAAGTACTGACATTTGCGGTCAGGCGTTTGAATCTGGAGAATCCGGACGCGCCCAACTTTCTTGAACGCTTGGACCTGAAAAAATTCACCTTGCTTCCCAATACGGCTGGAGCAGCCACGGCTGAGGAAGCTGTCAGGATTGCACGTTTGGCAAAAGCGTCAGGCCTTTGCGATATGATAAAAGTTGAAGTGATCGGTGATTCCAGGACTTTGCTGCCGGATCCGATTGAGACGCTGAAAGCAACGGAAATACTGGTACGGGAAGGGTTTACGGTACTCCCTTATACGTCGGATGATCCGATCCTGGCCAGACACCTGCAGGAGGTCGGTGCCCATGCGGTTATGCCGGGCGCATCTCCAATCGGTTCCGGACTCGGCTTATTGAATCCTCATTACATAAAGTTTATTATTGAAGAGGCAAAAGTTCCCGTTATCGTTGACGCAGGGGTTGGTTCTCCCGCAGATGCGGCGGCGGCCATGGAATTGGGGGCAGACGGTGTCTTGTTGAACACTGCTGTTGCAGGGGCAAAAGATCCCGTACTGATGGCAGAAGCGATGAAACTTGCGATCGAAGCAGGACGAAAGGGGTATTTGGCGGGAAGAATCGCTAAGAAACGCTATGCAAGTGCGTCTTCACCCCTGGAAGGAATGGTTGACTAACAGTTAGGGGGTAACTTTCGTGCATGTGCAGGGCTTTGCGTTGGGTGCTTTTCAGACAAACTGTTACGTGTTGACTGACAAGTCCACAAAGACAGCCATTATCATCGACCCGGGATACAATCCCGATGTAGTGCTGGATGCAGTGGACGGATATAAAGTAACTCATATCCTGCTGACCCATGCCCATCTTGATCATATTGGAGGGCTGAAACAGGTCAAACAGGCTGCGGCTGCTCCCGTCTACGTGCACCCGAACGAAGAAGAATGGCTTATCAATCCCATGTTAAACGGTTCTGGGCGCTGGCTCCAGTTGGGGGAGCCAATAACAGGCCCTGCTGCGGATAAGTTGATTTCGGAGGGGGACAAGATTCCTTTTGCCGGGAAAGAAATCTCTGTCTTGTTTGTGCCGGGACACTCCCCGGGATCGGTAGCCTATGTGCTGGATGACCTTGTGTTTGCCGGAGATACTCTGTTTTACGGAAGTATCGGACGCACCGACTTGCCTGGCGGAGATTTTGACACATTGACTGACAGTATTCGAACCAAATTGTATAAACTTCCGCCGGAAACGGTGGTGTATCCGGGACACGGACCGGAAACGACGGTGAAACGGGAAAGAAAGTTCAATCCGTTTGTCAGGGACGATTATGTATACGACGGTGAAATTGAGTGAAGCAGCGATCTTTGCCGCTTCACTCTTTTTTCTGCTTGAGCTATCGATTACCAAGCTGTCTATTACCGATTGATTTTGGTCTATATTATGAATATAATATATTATATTTAGATTTTTTAATTGTTTGAATATTTATCAAAGGGGGATCATTGTGAAAAAAGGATTGCTTTCCATTCTGATCTGGACAGCGATATCCATGCTTGGCGCAGCGGCATTCGGTTTGCTGGCCTTGTCCCGTGGAGAAACGATTTCCGCCGCTTGGCTGGTCATTGCCGCTGTCTGTTCGTATGCAGTAGCTTATAGGTTTTATAGTAAATTTATCGCAAAGAAAATCTATGAAGTGAATGACAATCGTGCAACACCCGCGGAAATCAACAATGACGGGAAGGACTATGTACCCACCCAAAAGTGGGTACTGTTTGGTCACCACTTTGCTGCAATCGCCGGAGCGGGTCCGTTGGTGGGACCTATTTTGGCTGCACAAATGGGATACCTCCCGGGAGCCCTCTGGATCATTATCGGGGTTGTGTTGGCCGGTGCGGTTCAGGACTGCGTAATATTGATGGCATCTATGCGCCGGAACGGCAAGTCACTGGGGCAGATGGCAAAGGACGAGATAGGCCCGTTTGGCGGAATCATCGCTTCATTCGGGATTCTCGCCATCATGATTATTCTGCTGGCGGTTCTCGGTTTGGTTGTGGTAAACGCTTTGGCAGAGTCTCCATGGGGACTGTTTACGATTGCAATGACAATTCCCATTGCCATTTTCATGGGTGTCTACATGCGCTATATCCGTCCCGGGCGGGTACTGGAAGGATCACTTATCGGGTTTGTGCTTCTGATGCTGGCACTTTGGGGCGGTAAATATGTTGCCGCAGATCCAACTCTTGCAAAAATGTTTACCTGGTCCAAACCCAATTTGGCAATTGCTATGGCAATTTACGGGTTTCTTGCTTCGATTTTGCCAGTTTGGCTGCTCTTGGCTCCACGTGATTATCTCAGTTCCTTCCTGAAAATTGGCACCGTCGTGTTACTGGCAATCGGGATCCTGATCGTAATGCCCGATCTTAAGATGCCTTCCGTCACCAAGTTTGTCGATGGAACCGGGCCAGTATTTGCGGGTCCTCTGTTCCCGTTCCTCTTTATTACCATTGCCTGCGGTGCTGTATCCGGATTTCACTCGCTGGTGTCTTCCGGCACCACGCCGAAAATGCTGGAGAAAGAATCCCATGCAAGAGCCATTGGCTACGGTGGCATGCTGATGGAGTCCGGTGTGGCGGTGATGGCCTTGATTGCTGCATGTGCTTTGGATCCAGGCGTTTACTTTGCGATGAACACACCCGGTTTGGCTCCGGCACCCGGAGCCGATGCAGCCGCTATTGGAGCTGCCGCTGCGACTGCTGCAGCCAAGGTAACCCAATTGGGCTTTACGGTTACGCCTGACCAATTGCAGGCTGCAGCAAAGGAAATCGGTGAAAAGTACATTACTTCCCGAACAGGTGGAGCTCCCACTCTGGCTGTGGGAATGGCCGAGATTTTCGCTCGATTCCTGGCAGGAGCCAAAGATTTCTGGTACCATTTTGCCATCCTGTTTGAAGCGGTGTTCATTTTGACCACCATCGACGCGGGTACCCGGATCGGACGTTTCATGTTACAGGATCTGGTTGGCAACTTCTACAAACCGTTCGCCAGAACGGAAGTTTACGCATACAATGTGATTGCATCCGCTGTCATTACTTTCGGATGGGCCTATTTCCTGTATCAGGGCACGATTGATCCCTTTGGCGGAATCAATTCACTGTGGGCGCTGTTTGGAATTTCCAACCAGATGCTGGCGGCCATCGCACTTGCAGTTGGCACCACAATTATCATCAAGATGGGCAAAGCCCGGTATGCATGGGTTACTTTGCTTCCATTCACGTGGTTGTCCATTACCACATTAACTGCGGCATTCATGAAACTGTTCCATCCGGATGTCAAGATCGGATTCCTCGCGGCAGCCCAGAAATACCAGGCAGCTATTGCGAAGGGAGAGGTGCTTGCTCCGGCCAAAGACATGAAAGTCATGCAGCAGATTGTGTTCAACAATACATTGGACGCCATTGTAACGGGAATTTTCATACTGGTTGTGATCCTGCTGATCCTGGATTCCTTCCGGACCTGGTTTAATATCTTGGTTCGCAAACAAAAGTCGGAACTGAAAGAAACGCCGTTTGTTCAGTCCAAACTCCCTGGTACCACAATCGGAGGTTGATTGCCGTGAAACAAGTAATGGGGTGGATCAGTCAAGCACGGTCTAACGTCAAAACCATATTTGGCATGCCTGACTATGAGAAATATCTGGAGCATCACAAATCCACCCATCCGGACCAGCCTCCCATGTCCGAAAAGGAATATTACATGTATGCTTTAAAGAACCGATATGACAGCGGTACCGTAAGCCGCTGCTGCTAATTGGCTAGCCGCCGCCCCCAGGTTCAGGTAACCGGAGGGCGGCGTTTCTCATGAACCTGCAATTGATGCATGCTCTTCCGTAACTCGTTCACACTTAAACTACAGGGGTGGGGACGATGAGCAGAAACCATGTGATAAGTAGGGATGCGCTGGAAGTATGGAAACGACAGGTGGCGGGGTCGTTTCACCCAATTGCGGTAACAGGGGCGGGAATCTCCGTTCCCAGCGGGCTGCCAACGGTTTCCGCCGACTGGAAAGGAATTCCGTTGCGGGAGTTCTTTACACTGGACATGTTTTTGCGTGAAACGGAAAGATTTTATCAGTATTACCGCCATATTCTTCAGCATTGGACACACGCCAGGCCAAACCAGGCCCATTATTCCCTTGCAAAAAAGGGGATACCGGTCATTACACAAAACATAGACGGGTTGCATTCTATGGCCGGCAGCCGGCATGTTCTGGAATTGCACGGGAATCTGTTGGAACTGGTCTGCACCAATTGCCGCTCCATTTATTCTTCGCAATTGGCTTACCGGCAAAAGTTGCCTCAATGTGCTTCCTGTAGAGGATTGCTAAAGCCAAATATTGTACTTGTGGGAGAGGAGGTATATCATTATGGTACGGCGGTGGATTGGGTAGGAAGAGCAGATCTCCTGCTGATCGTGGGCACCCGTCTGGAAATGGCTCCATGCAACGAACTGCTTGAGATTGCAAAGCGCAACGGTGCGGCCATAATCCGGATCAACAGGAGGGCGGAAGTGATCCTGCCTCAGATTCTGTCTGGCAGCAGCAGTGAATAATAAAAAACCTTTGACCGTATTCAGACGGTCAAAGGTGGCGGTCAATCCGTTACCAGCGGGATTCGGGACCGGAAGTGATAAATGCGATGGACAAGAATGCTCCGGCAATACCGACAAAGATCGTTGCAAGTGCAGCGGGTTCATGGGCAAGGAACAACGCAAATACCGCAAAGATTACACACATGATGCTGATACCCAGATAATATCGAAACACAGGATCTCCTCCTACTCGGACAGTTCTTCTAACATAGTACCACTAACATTTAAGATTATGCAAGATTGTCACAAAACTTCCAAAGAAAATCGAGGGTTATTCAGATGCAAGATTGGGTTTTGGGGTTGGCCGGAAGCTTGTTGATTGCGGGCTTCGCCTATAAGAAGCGTTCACTGTCATTGTCAGGCATGATTGCAGCTGTTATTATTGGAACCATGTTGTTTTCACTGGGCAGCATTTCTTGGTTTGGAACATTGATCGCCTTTTTTGTTTCCTCTTCAGTTTTGTCCAAATGGAAGCACAAAACCAAGGAACATGTGGAATCGGGCTACGAGAAAACGGGAAGAAGGGATTCGGGGCAGGTTCTGGCCAACGGTGCATTGGCTGTAGGCATTGCAGCAGCCAATTTTTTATGGCCAAATCCGTTATGGTGGCATGCTTTTATCGGGGTTATGGCGACGGTCAACGCGGATACCTGGGCAACCGAAATTGGCGGTGCCAGCAAGCAGGTTCCTCGATCTATCTTAAATTGGAAGCAGGTTCCGTCCGGAACTTCGGGAGGTGTTACAAAGGCTGGAATGGCGGCAAGCATAGCAGGCGGAATCTTTATTGGCTTGTCCGCCTGGATTTTAACGGTGCTGTTTCCGTTCCAAGTTGGTATAACAATCCCCGCAGATTCATCCGTTAGTGTTTCTTCCTTGGTACTGATTGGATTGATTGCCGGCCTTGTCGGTTCATTAACCGATTCCTTGCTGGGAGCGAGCTGGCAAACCATGTATCAATGCGAAGTATGCGGCCGGCAAATCGAGCGAAGAATCCATTGCAACCGCCCGACCCGACACATACGGGGGTTCACTGTTATGAACAACGACACGGTGAACCTGGTGAGTTCAATGGGGGGCGGTATCATAGCGGTCTGGATCGGGTGGATCTTAGGAAAGTGACATAACATTCATTATGTAAAATTGGTACAATCGGGAAAAACACCCATACTTTCACTAATGGTATCCGGGCTGCTATCGATTATAATGGGTGTAGTCGTCGGATCCGACTGGCCCCCAATCAGGTTGGTTTACCAGGGGGGCCTTTTTGTTTGGATGTTCCATTCCGCTCCTAAGTGTGATAAGGTAGTTATAGATTCTGACCAAGGAGCTTCAATATGTACTACGCGCTTATTCTTGAGACAAGCCGCAAGGCGAAGGCAGCCCGCAACATCTATGATTACCTGCACAAGAACAGCCATAAGAGGGGGCTGCTGCCGGAACAAAAGGTCGAAGGCTACTTGATCAAAGATGGAATCATTGTCCCACAGCAAGATAAACATCGAATCTTAAACCTCAGACTGTTTGATGAACACTTGAGTCCCTATTTCAAGACCAACATGAATCTGTTTATTTTGATCATGCTGGACGACCAGGTGGGGATGCAGGTATTCAAAGCTGACCACGGTTGGATGTTTTTGTTTGATAATGTCCAATACTTGCCGAAACCCTTTGGAACACAAGGATATGACATGCGATAGAATTGCACCCGGCCTTTGCGGGTGCATTTATTTCGCATTGGCAGTCTTTTCTATTTCCTTGGCGAGCCCCAAGGCAGCCCAGAGATAATAAGTTGCATAACTTTCCCAACCGGTCCACGCCTGCGCCATCTCTCTGACTTCCTGCTCGGTAGGCTGATGGTCAAGCTGATAAAACAATTGAACGGCATTTCGGAGGCCGATGTCCAGTGCCGGAAGCACATCAGACCGCCCCAGACCGAACAGCAGCACACATTCAGCGGTCCATCGACCGATCCCGCGCAGTCGGGCCATTTCCTCAATCGCTTCCTCGTTGGACATTCGTTCAAACCGGTCTGGCAAGAACGTCCCGTTTGCCACCAATCTCGCAAAATCTATTACATACTCCGCCTTGCGTTGGGAGAATTTTAGCTGCCTAAGATCTTCGTAAGACAGCGATGCAACTCTTTCGGGAGATGGAAAAGCATAATAGGTCTGACCTTTCCATTCGGCCGACTCGTTGCAAAGGGTAATCAACGAATGCTTCAATGCGGCCGCAAATGTCAGATTCACCTGCTGTCCGATGATCGACAGGATCATGGCCTCATAGATGCCGGGTTCCAGAAGCATATGAATTCCCCTATGACTTTCGGCCAGACGATGAAGCACCGGATCATTTGCCGAAACATGGTCATAAAAGGGTTGCAGGGGCCGCTCAAGAGAAAAAACATGTCTGCATAACTGAAAAGCAGCTTCCGCATGTTGTTTGGTTTTTGCAAGATGGGCAGTCAGTTTGATCCGAGGGTTCTCAACCGTTCCTTCAGAGGACAGCTCCACAAGTACCGGTTGTCCATTAATTATAAACAATCGGGAAATCGCATCCTCTTGCATCCGGTAAAGAACCCGGTTTGAGGATTGCCGCAGTCGTTCGTGCAAATGCGAAAAGTCGTAAGGTCCAGGGGGATGAAGCGTGATTTCGTACATACATCGTCTCCTTCGTGAATTGTATAAGCCCGCCGATATGGTAATATAGAATCATTATAACGAGAGGGGACTTCCTGTTATGTCCTACGTCGGATATCTTAGCGACCTCGAACACGAACCCCAAACTCCGGTTCAATATTTTCTTCCGCTTGGCGACAGGCGGATCCACCTAAACCCTTGGATCGGACAATCGATCAAGATTGATTTTCTTGGCGAGAAGGCTTGCTGCGCCTGTGGACGCAAAGCCAATAAGCTGTTTAACAACGGGTACTGCTACCCTTGCTTCACCAAGTTGGCCGAATGTGACCTGTGTATAGTCAAGCCACACCAGTGCCATTATCACTTGGGAACCTGCCGGGACAACGAGTTCGCCGAAACCAACTGCATGACGCCTCACTTTGTTTACCTGGCGCTGAGTTCGGGCGTAAAAGTCGGCTTGACCCGAAAGAGCAGGGGACTAGCCAGGTGGATCGATCAGGGAGCGGTGCAGGCGATTCCCATTGCGGAGGCACCAAGCCGAAAAGCAGCCGGGGAAATGGAATACTGGATTTCGCAACATCTTCCTGACAAGACCGACTGGCGAAAGATGTTGACGGGCAAAGTGGACCAGGTAGACCTGCTGGAAATTCGTGAACAGATTCGGCAGATGCTGCCGCCTGAATTCGCAACGTATCTGCTGGATGAGCGCGAACTGTATAACTTTACCTATCCGATTCTGGAGACACTGGAGAAAATCAAGTCCCTTTCCTTTGACAAACAAGAGAGCATCGAGGGACGTCTGATAGGTGTCAAGGGCCAATATCTCATCATGGACCATTCGGTTTTGAACATCAAGAAACACACTGGCTACAAAGTAGAAGTTAAACTGGGCTAATCAGGCCCATTCTGCAAGTTCGGCTTCAATTTTGGAGCGTATCTGTCCCATAAGTGAATCCAGACTGCCGGCGGCAATGATATCGCCATTCACCATCACATAAGGTTGCTGGGCGCACAATTCGCATTCGCTCAAACAGGAGCTGCGGATCACGGAAATTCCCGCAAATTCATCCTCAAGCACCTCCAAGGGCAATGAAGCGGCGGGGTTGCTTTCACATACTTCCACAATCAAAATTCCCATGTCGGTCCTCCTTCTCGCTTTGTTTTAAGCAACAGTTTATCAATAAGTCTGAAGGAAAGCCATATGATGATAGCGGTTGGAGAACCGGCATACAGGCAGCGGGAGGGAGCAAACAGATGAAGACAGGCATCGTCCTGGTGGCCCACGGAAGTCCAAGTCAGTCAGCCAATGAAGAATTGCTTCAGATCGTTAAACTGTTGGAAACAACCGGTGAATACCAGGTGATTCAGCCAGCCTACCTTGAATCTGCGGAACCGGACATTCCAACCGGAATTGAGCTTTGCATTGACAGAGGAGCCGAACAGATATTGGTGGTTCCCTATTTCCTGCTGGCAGGTACCCATGCCCGGGAAGAGCTGCCCCGTTATGTTGCGCTTGCCAGGAAAAAACATTCGAGTGTCCCTATCCGATTGGCGGAGACCATCGGGTATCATCCGGCCTTGGCCGAAATAATTCTGGATCGAATTAAAGAACTGAAGACCGCAGATCATTGACCCTTTCCCCCTTTCACTTATGGTGAAGGGGTATTTTGTTCATACTACTTGTGAACCAACTGCAGGAAGGGGATCTGTATGGGGTGCTGGATGTACGAGTCTCGTCTGTATGACAGCCGGTCAATTGCCCAGTATGTGGCAATGTGTGTCCGTGATGACCAGATATTGTCGGGTACTCCCGATCCTAAAGTGTATATTTTCCGCACCAAGAAAGGGAAGTATGGAGTCAAGTATCAAGTCTAGGAGGAATCATGGTGGAACATGTGTGTCCCTTATGCAATGGCCTGGTCCGGTTTCACAGTGTTTGTCCCCGGTGTGGAGCCCCTCTTGAGGATGAAGGAATGACAACCGACTATCTTGATGATTACTCCCCATACGAAATTACTCCGCGCGTCAAACAGTCCACTGATCGATGCATTCATCTCCTGCATTGTGCAAATTGCGGAAATGAGTCTTATGCAATTGTGCAAAATGATGTAATATAGAAGACAGTAAGATTGACAAAGGGGATGTCGCTGTTGTCTTCTCTATCTTTGAAATTCTGTAAGAAAAACCTGGAACTCTACTCGCAATCCGTTTACGATGCCCTGAAAGAACGCTATCCGAACGAGAAAATTGAAGTGGTGGATTGTGTGGGCAAGGAGTATTGCGGTACCTGTACCGATGTGCCGTTTGCCATCAGGAACAATGCTCTGGTTGGCGGTCGCACCGCAAGGGATTTGTTCTATAAATTTGAGAGGGGCATGGTGTTTCTGGACAACCTGCCTGAACCGGAAGCGGCTGCGGAAGAAAAGAAACCGGTTGAGAAGCCTGATGCCGTTGAAGCCAAAGGGTCAAAATAGTACTTTATCAATATGATAACACCGGGGGACTGTGGAAAGCAGTCCTCTTTGTAATTTAAAGGAGTCTGACATGTTGGACGCAGTGATCGTTGGAGGCGGATTGGCAGGCCTGACCGCCGCCAGAACCCTGCAGGCCGCAGGCGCCAGACTGCTGGTCCTGGAGAAAGAAAACCGATTGGGCGGCAGGCTTTGGACTCACCCGGGTACTGATACAAAGCAAAAGCCCCATGAACTGGGGGCCCAGTTTTTCTCACGCCATTTCCAAGCCGTTTGGCAGTTGGCCAGGGACCTGGATGTTCCGCTGCTTCCTGTGCCTTTTCAATTGCAGATGCGGATCGGAGACGAATGGAAGCAGGCCCGGTACGACTCGTGGCGCATTCTGTTTGCTCTGCCCGGTGTTCCCTGGCATGTCAGGCACCAGTTAATCAAACTGCTGAGAGATGCAGGCAACAGGAATTTTCCCGACCGGGATTTGGCTGAATATGCAAGTAGATATCATTCTTCCATTAAGGAGTATGTGGTGGCACCGTTCTACCAGACCCTTTTTTTCTCCAAGCTGCAAGGGGGATCAGCGAAACACTTTCTTTCTCATTTTGGTTCTCCCCGCTCACAGCGGATTTACCGACCGGCAGGCGGGATGTCGCAGCTGGTGGACAAACTGGCCGAAGGTGTGCCTGTACAGACCGGATCTGAAGTGAAGCAGATTCTTCCGGACCAGGATTGGATCCACATTCGGTTTGATACCAAACAGGGGGAAAGGGAATTACGTGCCCGTTATGCTCTGGTTTCCATTCCCGGTGACCAGGTTACGAAGATTGTTGACATGGAGTCACTGAATCCGGATGACTTGCAATTATTGCAACAGGTTCGTTACTCGGGGACTGCTGTGGTTACGGTCAGCCTGAAACATTCATGCGGATGGTGCGGATTCGGTTTCAGTGTCCCCCCAAAATATAGTTGCGTTCTTGCGGGAGGTGTCTTTTATGACAGGCAATTTCTGTGCGGAATGTTAACAGATGATGCTTATGAAAAATGGCGCTATCAATCAGACGATCGAATAAAGGATTTTGCGGTTACAGAACTGTGCAAGTTGTTCTCCCTAAACAAATCTCATATTATGGAAGTCAATCTTTTCAGGTGGGATAGCGCCATTCCGAAATTTATACCTGGCATGGCAGATTCGTTCCGCCAACTGTACGGGAAAGGAATAGCGGGCGGAAGATTGTTTCTTGCCGGTGATTACCTTCAGCTCGGATGCACCGAAGGGGCGATCCGCTCCGGCCTGGAAGCGGCGAATCTTATGCGGAAACTGCTTGGAACAAAGGGTTGATTATGGGCTCACTCCGTCCTATTTATGCGAATAGGATAGTACATCTCACGAAAGTTGAGGTGAGTACGGGTTGGGCAAAAACAAAGTTACGACCCAGAGATCAGGCGGGAAGCGCAGAAACGTAAGGCTCATCCGCACCGGTTCATTTGATTCCTTTGTGGATATTGCTGAACAATACAAGAAGGCTGTAGTTATGATTGAAGTCGTGGAGCGTCGGCCCCGGAGAATTCCTTTTATTGGCGGCTTTGATCTGGAAATGCGAAGAGAAGTGACTAATGTCGGAACCGGTTTCGTGTGTGACAGAAGGGGATACATTATTACCAACCAACATGTGATACAGGGGGCCACCGAAGTACTGGTTCATTTCAACGGTGAAAAGAAATCTGTTCCGGCCAAAGTGATAAAATCTGACTATCAACTGGATTTGGCGCTCCTGCGGACCACGCTTCCTCCCAACACTCCCGTTCTCCGGTTGGGTCGTTCCGATCAGACCAGAGTCGGGGAATGGGTAATGGCAATCGGCAATCCCCTTGGGCTTGAACATTCCGTTACCGTGGGGGTCATTTCGGCCGTCAACCGTCCAGTGACAATCGGAGACAGGCGGTACAAACAGTTGATTCAGACGGACGCCGCTATCAATCGAGGCAATAGCGGGGGGCCCTTGTTTAATGCAAACGGCGAGGTAATAGGCATCAATACGGCCGTGTCGCATAATTCACAGGGAATCGGTTTTGCCATTGGCATTGATCTTGTACGCTCCATCCTTCGAAGATGGATCCCGCCCGACGAAAAATAATGTCGGACGGGAATTTCTTTTTGTTTGGCTGACAATGTCGAATATGGCATAATGATTTAGAAGACATACTCTAGGGGGACCCCTGTTTTGGAAGAAGCACTTGTCGTTGTATTGGCAGTCATTTTGACTTTTGTAATCGTATTGGTACGATCCAAACGAAAGAAATAGAACACCGGGAGTTGCAACACCCATGAAACGCACCTTGCCTATTGGCAGTCTATCATTTTTTCTGGCAGGAACCCTGTTGGTCTCGGGATGCCATGCCCCCGATCTGTCTGCGATGAAACCGAGTAAATCAAAATTGGCCGTTGGAATTGTCGGTTCAAAAAATCTGTCCGGTTCCAAAGAGATCCTTGATTATACCACCCAAGTCCTTTCCCGTTCATCCGTAGTGTTTGACATCCGACCTGCTGATGAACCCCAAACTGCCCAAGAAGCGCTGAAGGGATTGGCCTCCAATGAGAAGATCGATCTGATTGTTACAGAATCTCAATACGCTCCGATTGTGATGGAACTGGCCAGCCAATATAATCAAAAAAAATTCGGCCTGGTTGGACATTCCGCTCAAACAGCCGCGAAGTCCGTTCGCGTGGATCATGTGAATCGGGAACATCAATCTTTCGTGGCGGGATATATGATGGCAGCCTCCGCACCAAAGGAACCGGTTGGCGTGGTTTTAAGCGCCCCAAGATCCGCCGATTCTCCCGAATGGAAAGGGCTGCTGGAGGGGATTCATTATGCGGGTTCATCTGCCATTCCCACAGTTGTTACTTTAGAGGAGGCAATGGGGGTGGACGGTCTAATTCGCTTAAAGTCCTTGCCAACCCGCTATCTTTTGGTAATGGACCCAGTAAACGACAGTCAATTGGCCCGATTGCACGAGAGCGGAAAGGGGTTGTTCCTTCTGCATGATGTAAACAGGACATATCCAAGCGTGATTGCCCGTCCGGCTCCCATTTTCGCTGCCGGTGTGCAGGAACAGGTTCAGTCGTTGTTGAATAATTCTTGGCAGGACAACATTTCTGTTCCGGTCATGGGCAACTCTTTTTTCGAAATTATGCGGCCTGATACAATTCCTGCCAATGTAATTGAACTCAAGAATCAGGTGGAAACCGGGCTGCGAAATCGTACGCTTGAACCCGGAAAATACATCAACCCGCCCAAACAGGAATAAACTGGAGATCATATCCAGTCCAACCAGGAGGAAATCATGGAAGAATGGTATCTGGAATACCACATTCATAAAAACCGCCCCGGTTTGTTGGGGGACATTGCCTCGCTGCTGGGGATGCTGGGCATCAACATCGTTACGGTTAACGGTGTGGAAGACCAGAACCGCGGATTTCTGATTCGCAGCAACGAACGGCAAAAAATTGCAGTGCTTCGCGCCATGCTTCGCACGGTGGACAACATCTCCATCACCGCTTTGCGGCAGCCCACCTTGTTGGATCGCTTGGCTTTGCGACATGGCAAATTCATCAAGCGCGAATCGGAAAATGACAGAACCTACAAATTCACCCGGGATGAACTCGGGATTCTGGTTGATTTTCTGGGAGAGTTGCTCAAAAAAGAAGGAAATCAGGTGATTGGAGTCCGGGGAATGCCCCGTGTCGGGAAAACCGAATCGATTGTGGCCGCCAGTGTGTATGCCAACCGGAGATGGTCATTCATCTCTTCCACGTTGCTGCGGCAAACTGTAAGGCACTCTCTTGCGGAAGATGAACTTGCATCGGATAACATGGTGTACATACTGGATGGAATTGTATCAACTCTCCGGGCAACCGAGCAGCATCGCCAACTGGTTAGGGAAATCATGAGAATGGAAGTTCCAAAAGTGATTGAACATCCGGATATTTTCGTCCGGGAAACGGAATACGACTGGGATGTATTCGACCGGATTATTGAACTGCGGAACACGGAGGATCAGGAAATTACTTACGATACGGTTCAAACCGGCTTTGCGTCGTTTGACATCAGTTAAACTCTTGTGTTGAAAACCATGCCTGAGGGCAATGGCACCTTAAGCGAAAGGAGGTGGTTCTATTGTTGACCGAACTTGGACGAATTTTGCAAAAGGCCCGCGAAAGCAAACAACTCACCCTTGACGATATTCAGGAAAGAACCAATATACGCAAGCGTTATCTGCAAGCCATTGAGGAAGGGGATCTGTCGGTCATTCCCGGACTTGTTTACGCACGGGGATTCATCAAACTGTATGCTGAACAGCTTGGTCTTGATGGACAAGCCTTACTTGAGGAATATGGATTGTTGAACCAACCGAACCCTGTTCAGCCTGCAAAAGCAGACACCTCCGTTCCGTCCCGCCGGGAGCGATCCACGAAACAGAACCCCCCTGCCGCACCGGCGGTTGAACCGGGAAATCGCCTGTTTCCGCAAGTTTTGATGGGGATTTTGGTGATTGGCTTATTGGGTGTCGGGTATTGGTTCCTCACCCAGAAGGAAACGGCTTCCGAGCCGCCCCAGCCGCAGGTGCAAGAACCTGTTGCACCGCCGCTTCAACAGCCTGCCAATCCCCCGGTTCCCCCTGTTGCCGAACCGAAGCCGACCGGTCCCATCAAAGCGGATGTGAAAGAACGGGGAAGATCCGTTTACAAAGTGGAAGGCGACAGGATTAAACTGGACATCCAGGTGGCTAACGGGGACTGTTGGATGGAAATTGTTGCAGACGGTGAGATAAAATACAGCAAAACAGCCACATCCGGAACCGTCTTGCCGGTTGAAGCAAGCAAAGAAATCAAGATTGTGGCCGGATTCTCACCCGCCCTGAGCATCAAAGCGAACGGTGTGCCGGTGGAACTGGAACAGGTGAAAGGCGGCTATGAGTATCTGTTTCAGAAGAAGTGACCTGTAGCTCTTCAGCAAAAGAGAAGAGCCAGCAAATAATTCCTGTCAGGAGGCAGTATTATGGCAAAAGACGCATCTTTTGACATTGTATCCAACGTCGATATGCAGGAAGTCAAAAACGGGGTCAACCAGGCAGTAAAGGAAATCGAATCCCGGTTTGATTTTAAAGGCAGCAAAAGCTCCATTGAACTGAAAGAAGGGGAAATTGTCCTGGTTGGCGACGATGAATACAAACTGGGGGCCGTTAACGACATCTTGCAATCAAAGTTAATCAAGCGGGGCATTTCTCCCAAATCGCTACAATACGGAAAGATGGAACCGGCAGCTGCCGGCACCGTTCGGCAAACGGTGAAACTGGTTCAGGGAATCGATCAGGACAACGCAAAGAAGATCGTCAAACTGATCAAAGACTCGAAGATCAAAGTCCAGGCAGCGATTCAGGGCGATCAAGTTCGAGTTTCCGGCAAGAATCGTGATGATTTGCAGGCGATCATACAAATGCTCAAGAACAGCGATTTCCCGATTGACCTCCAGTTCACCAATTACAGGTCCTAACTTACAGGTCTTTTCTTTGACTTCCCCAGTCCTTTCGTATATACTTTGATAATGTTAAAGTATGTCAATCACAAGAAGTTAGGGCAACGGTCTGGATTGCATATGCAAAACCGGACCTTTGATATTTAGGATGGGGGAAACAATGAGTCAGAAACTAGCAGTGGTGACGCTGGGGTGTGAGAAAAATCTGGTAGATTCTGAAGTCATGATGGGTCTTGTCTCGAAAAAAGGGTATCAGGTAGTGCAAAATCCGGAAGAGGCAGATGTCATCATCGTCAATACATGCGGTTTTATTGACGCCGCGAAAGCGGAGTCGGTTGAAACCATTCTGTCGATGGCACAATATAAAGAAGACGGTTCTTGCAAAGCGTTGCTGGTGGCCGGTTGCATGGCGCAACGTTATCAGGACGAACTGATTGCCGAGATCCCTGAGATCGACGGAATTGTCGGGACCGGTGAGTATCATCGAATTGATGAGTTGATCAACATTTCGTTGATTGGTGAAGAAAAACCGCAATTCGTAGGAAATCCGGTCTATCTGTATGATGAACTGACGCCCCGTTTCATGACGGGTGGCTCCTCCGCATACGTCAAGATTGCGGAAGGGTGCGACCATTCCTGCACCTTCTGCATCATCCCGAAGATGAGGGGCAAATTTCGCTCCCGACCTATCGAATCCATCGTGGCAGAAGCCAAATCTTTGGCTGCTCAGGGCGTTAAGGAAATCATGCTGATTGCTCAGGATTCCACGCAGTATGGGCTGGATGTCTACGGGAAGCGCAATTTGCACGGTCTGCTTGAGGCACTTAACGAAGTGGAGGGGCTCGAGTGGATTCGTCTACATTATGCATATCCCGGTTTCTTCACCGATGAGGTGATTGATGCCTTTGCCCGTTTGCCCAAAGTGGCAAAATATATCGACATGCCGCTTCAGCATTCGGAAGACTCCATATTGAAAGCGATGCGTCGACCTGGTCATCAGGCGCAAATTCGCAAACTGGTGGCCAAGATTCGTGACCGGGTTCCGGAAGTTGCCCTCCGTACTTCCTTTATAGTAGGATTTCCGGGGGAGACAGAACAAGATTTTGAAAATCTGTGCCGGTTTGTCAGGGAAATTGGGTTTGACCGGATCGGTGTGTTCACCTATTCCCCGGAAGAAGGAACCCCCTCGGCCGAAATGGACCGGCAAGTCCCGGAAGATGTCAAGGAGCGCCGTGCCTCCATTCTTATGGAGGTTGGCAGGGAAGTGGCTGCCGAAAGAAATGCCGAGCGGGTAGGATCTGTGCTGAAAGTGCTGATTGAACGTCCCGATGACGACAATCCCGGCGTATATGTCGGGCGAACAGAGTATGACGCAAAGGAAATCGATGGACAGGTTTTTGTGACGAGTAACCGGGAGATCCGCACGGGGGACATGGTAAACGTTCGAATCACCCATTCCTATGATTTTGACTTGGCAGGGGAGTGTATATAAGGTGAATTTGGCTAACCGTATCACGATAGCCAGGATTTTTCTGATTCCGGTTATCTTGTTATTTTTGCTGGTCCGTTTTGATTTTGGACATTTTTCCATAGGCGGACATACGACTACGGTTAGCGAAATTGTAGCGGTATTGATGTTTATTGTTGCTGCCGCTACAGATGGTTTGGACGGTTATATCGCACGCAAGCGGAAAATGGTAACCAATTTCGGCAAATTCCTGGATCCTCTGGCGGACAAATTGCTGGTTACGGCAGCATTGGTTTCACTGGTGGAAATGGACCGGATCGGTGCCCTTGCAGCCATCATCATTATTTTTCGGGAGTTTGTGATTTCCGGCTTACGCACCATTGCCGCCTCGGAAGGAATTGTTCTTGCCGCAAGCAAGCTGGGCAAGCTGAAGACCACATTGCAGATTATTGCAATCTCCGCACTGATTCTGAATAATTTTCCGTTTTCCTATATAGGCTTACCGTTTGCCGATATTATGCTGTATGTTGCTGTCTTTGTGACCATTTGGTCAGGCATTGACTATCTTTGGAAGAACAAACACGTGATTTACAGCGGCCGAATATAACGGAAAAGGAAGATAGCAGTCTATCTTCCTTTTCTTACATGAGGGGGAAATCTTCGTGCGGGCTGAAATAATCGGAGTCGGAACGGAACTTTTGCTGGGGCAGATTGCGAATACAAACGCCCAGTATCTTTCCGATAAACTGGCTTTGGAAGGAGCCGGCGTTTACTTTCATCAAGCGGTTGGAGACAACTTGGAGCGCATTCAACAAGCGCTTACAATCGCAGCTTCCCGTTCCGAGATCATAGTGCTGACGGGAGGCCTCGGGCCAACCGAGGACGACCTTACCAGAGAAGCGGTTTCCAGGTTCTTGGGCCGCAACTTGGAGTTGGATGCCGGAATGCTTATGAAACTTGAGCAACTGTTTGCCGGTATGGGGCGGAAAATGCCGACCAACAACAGGAAACAGGCGATGCTGGTGGAAGGCGGACGTTTTCTCGATAATCCCCGGGGTACGGCTCCCGGTCAATATATTGAGGCAGACGGTTGTCATTATTTCCTGCTCCCAGGTCCACCGACAGAACTGAAACCCATGGTGACCGATCATGTTCTTCCCATTCTTCGTGATTTAATGGGACAACAAGGAACGATTCGTTCCCGTGTTCTCAGACTGTTTGGCATAGGCGAATCGGCAATGGAAATGGAAATATCCGACATCATAAGCAATCAGCTTAACCCAACGGTGGCTCCCTTGGCATCGGAGGGGGAAGTTACACTTAGAATTACCGCGAAAGCGGCCTCCGAGGAGGAAGCGTTTGCCCTGATTATCCCCGTTGAGCAACAATTGCGCCAGCGTTTGGGCAAATACATATACGGGATTGATGACGAAACTCTTCCTGTAACTGTTGGAAAACGGTTGAAAGACCGCGGTGAGACTTTGGCCCTGGCCGAGAGCTGTACGGGGGGGTTGTTGGCTTCCATGATTACAGATGTACCCGGCTGTTCCGTATATTATAAACAGGGTTGGGTTACCTATCATAACGAAGCCAAATCGGAACAGTTGGGCGTATCATCTGACATTTTGGCTCAACATGGTGCCGTATCGGAAGAGTGCGCACGCGCAATGGCAGAAGGTGCAAGAACCCGCGCCGGAACCGACTGGGCAATTTCCGTTACGGGCATTGCAGGGCCTGACGGGGGTACAAATGAAAAACCGGTGGGTCTGGTCTACATAGCTGTAACAGGACCGGGCGGAACCACCGTCAAGCAGTTTAACTTCCGGGGGGACCGGCAGCAAATCAGGATCCGCTCCGCCAAGAACGCATTGTATTCATTGGTGAGACGCATGGCAGAAAGGTGATAGAATGACTACTTTTTCAGATTTGGGATTAAACAAAAAAGTACAACAGGCAATTGACGAAATGGGGTTTGAAGAACCTTCTCCCATACAAGCGCAATGCATTCCTGTAGTTTTGACAGGTCAGGATGTAATCGGCCAGGCTCAAACCGGAACGGGGAAAACAGCTGCATTCGGCATTCCGCTGGTTGAAATGGCTTCCGCAACCTCCCGCTCTGTTCAGGCGTTAATCCTGACCCCCACTCGGGAATTGGCCATTCAAGTTGCAGGTGAATTGCGCAAAATATCCCGTTACAAACGGGTTCGAACTTTGCCCATCTATGGAGGGCAATCCATCGGCCATCAGATCAAGGCCATTCAGCAAGGTGTCCACATCGTGATTGGAACGCCGGGACGCGTACTCGACCATATCCGACGCGGTACGTTAAAACTGGACAAATTGCAAACGGTTGTGCTTGATGAAGCGGACGAAATGCTGGATATGGGATTTATCGATGATATCGAAACGATCCTGCAGGAAACCCCCAAGGAGCGGCAGACTCTTCTGTTCTCTGCAACAATGCCTGACGCGGTGAAGCGGCTGGCCAAACGGTATATGAAAGACCCGGTCAATGTGACGATTAACCGTGGTGAAGTGGCGGTTCCCCTGATCGAACAGGTATATTACAAGGTGCTGGAACGGAATAAACTTGAAAGTTTGTGCAGAATTATCGACAGTGAAGACATCCAGTTGGGAATCATATTCTGTCGCACCAAACGCGGGGTTGACGAACTGACGGAGGCATTGATTGCTCGCGGTTACATGGCTGACGGTTTGCATGGAGATTTGTCGCAAGCCCAGCGCGACCGCGTGATGAAGAAGTTTCGCAACGGTGAAATTGAGATGTTGATCGCAACCGATGTGGCGGCTCGCGGAATTGACGTGGGCAACGTATCGCATGTGGTCAATTATGACCTCCCCCAAGATCCGGAATCTTACGTGCACCGGATTGGCCGAACCGGACGTGCAGGCAAACGCGGGTTGGCCATGACCCTTGTCACGCCCAGAGAATTCAAATTGCTAAAATCTATCGAGAAAGAAACAAAGGCAAAGATCGTATCCCGGGAAGTTCCTTCTCTGGCTGACGTCGCTGAACGACAAGCGGAGATTTGGCGGGAGCGCTTGCGCACAGCTGTGCAAGAAGGGGGACTTGCCCACTATCGTGCGATTCTGGGAGAACTGGTTGATGAATTTGATCCGGTGGATCTGGCGGCTGCCGCATTAAAACTGAATACGGGGGATCTCCACGGGGAAGAGCAGGCTGATTATGATTTCGGTGATACAGGTGCGGCTCCCGGCAAAGTTCGATTCTTTATTAACATCGGCCGCAGCGCCAATATCGGTCCCACAGATCTGATCAAGTTCATCTCGGAAGAAGCCGGCGTCCCGAGGCAAGCCATTGGCAAAATCGATATCTTTGACAAGTTTACTTTTCTTGAAGTCGAGCAGGAATCCGCTCCGTTTGTTTTTGAATCACTGCGTCAATCAAGAATCAACGGTTTTCGGATTAACCTGGAACCTGCCCGTCCCCGCGAACGAGTGTCTCGAACCTGAATTTTTTAAAGCGGATATTTCCATATTCCGCTTTTTGTTTTATAATATGCATATACAACAATAAAAAATGTAAATATTATACGGAACAAATGTTTGCTTTTTTGTTTGTGATGTTGTAAGATGAAAAGCAGGAACTTATGGAAACAGCCACGAAACTAATACATGTGATTTTTTGTCGAAAAGGAGAGTATCAGAGTGAGTGACCGTAAAGCAGCGCTTGACATGGCGTTACGCCAGATCGAGAAACAGTTTGGCAAAGGATCGATCATGAAGCTTGGTGAAGCGGCCAATGTCATGAATGTGGAGACCATTTCCTCCGGATCATTGGC